>DVNU01000022.1 GCA_018714165.1 Candidatus Coproplasma excrementipullorum
GTAATGTTGACGGCAACCCCGATTCAGTTAGGTGATAAAGATTTATTTGTTCTGCTTCATCTGTTGCGCCCCGACTTGATTTATGATTACGAAAGCTTTGAACATATGTCAGAACCAAATCCTTATATCAACGAGGCAGTAAAATCGATTCGCGGTAATGATTCCGATTGGCAGAAAAAAGCTTTGAGTAATTTAATTGACGCCGGCAACACAAAATGGGGATCCTCCGTTCTTAAACGGAATCCCGTTTATCTTAACGCCATAAATATTTTACATCAACTCATAATCAGTCAAAGCGAACGAGTTAAATTGATTACTGATGTGGAAAGCCTCCATACGTTTGCCCGCATTATTAATCGTACTCGGCGCAGAGATATCGGAGAATTTACTGTAAGAAAACCCGAAACTCTTAAGGTTAAATTTACAAATGACCAAGCCACCCTCTATAATGAGTTGCTTCGCATACAAGCAAACATATTGATTCAATTGCATGGTGATCGCGGAATACGTTTTATGATGACAACTATTATGCGACAAGCTTCAAGCTGTATTCACGGATTGCGTCCCTTCCTTGAAGATATATTAACGCGGCGGTTTGACGAATTGGGTTTCAATAATGGCGATATGGGCCAGGACGCATCGGAGGCTTCTCCCGAATTGATGACCACGCCGCAGATTGTTGAAGCAGTTAAAAAATTGCTTGCATTTACCGAAAAAATGAGTGATGAAGATACAAAAGTTGAAGAACTCATTAAAACAATACAGAATAAGCAATCTATGCAGAACAATAAAGTTATGGTGTTGAGCAGTTTTCGCCATACTTTGCGACATCTTTTTGAAAAACTTTCGGCGTGTGGAATCCGCGTTGGTATTATTCACGGCGGTGTGAAAGATGATGAAAGAGTTATTTTACGCGACAGGTTCAAATCGGACAGACAATTGACCGATTCTTTAGATGTCCTTTTATTCTCTGAGGTTGGATGCGAAGGCTTAGACTATCAGTTCTGTGATTGCCTGATCAATTACGACTTGCCGTGGAATCCTCAGGCAATTGAACAGAGAATCGGGCGTATTGACCGTAACGGACAAAAGAGCGAAAGCATTTCAATCATAAATATTATTACAGAGGGGACAATTGATTGTGATATTTATGACAAATGTTTATCACGTATTGGAGTTTTTAATTCCTCCATCGGTGACAGTGAAGAAATTTTAGGCGAGGTAACACAAGAGATTTATAATATTGTGGAGCAATATATCCTTAATCCTGAAGAGCGAGCTAAAAAAGAGCTTCAAATTGCAGATAACGCGATTAGAAAAATGCAAGAGCAACAGCGTTTAGAAGAAGAAAAACACACCTTCTTCGGCTTAGATTTAAGCGAAGAAGTTATGAAGAATGAAATGCAGGATGCAACAAATATCCATTTAAGTGCTCAAGCCATCGCACAACTTGTTGAAACTTATCTTGAAAAGCGTTTTGGAACGGACAAGCAATATATTCTTGGCGAAGGCACGTTAAAAACGTTAAGATTAAACGCTGAAAACAGAAATGTTCTCTTGACTGATTTTTTGTCGTTAGACAAACAAGCAAATCCAGTATATAAAGCGTGGGAAAACTACTTAACCAACAAAACAGCATTTGAAAAAATTACTTTCGATGGCGAGTATGCGACCGAACATCAAGACACGACTTTTATTATGCCTACTCACCCACTTGTGAAACAGGCAATTAATTGTTTTGCCGATGATCCTGTACAATGTTATTTATCGGTCAAAACAACCGAATTGCCTGTGGGCAAATATCCGTTCATTGTATATGAATGGCAGTATAAAGGAGTGAAGCCCGATAACGAGTTAGTTGTAATTACATCAAATAATATTGATTCAAAGTTGATGTTGAAACTGATATATAATTCGTCAGATTTTAGTAGTGAACAATCTACCGCACCCTTCGATGAATTGGAGCAAACTCATTTTACCTTATGGAAAGCAACAAAAGAAAAATATTTAACGGAAGCTCAACAAATTATCAGATTCAAATTAGAAAGCTTAGTATCGAGTCAGCAGGGACAAGTGCGGGCTATCGAAAATCAGCTTTCCAAAACCACTAATGAGCGAATTAAAGTTATGCGTCAGGGTCAACTTGAACGATTAGAGCAGTCCTTTAATGAAAAACAAGAAAAGCTTAAAGGCGAGATAGATAAATGCGATATTATATCATCTAAACTTGTTGTGGGAATTTTACGGGTGGAGAATTAAAATGGGTAAATATCAAAGTTTTGAAGAATTAAAAAACGCAAGGTTAAAGGCTTATATTGGCATGCGTGAAGGTGATGTGCTGGGCTTTTTAGACCAGCATACGGGGTTTTATCCCGATCCTGCCCATTTTATTTATGAGTTATTACAAAATGCTGAGGATATGGAAGCAAAAGAAGTAACATTTAAGTTATTTTCGGATAAGCTCATATTTGAGCATAACGGAACAAAACGCGATTTTGACTTGGATGACATCGATGCAATTACTAATAAGGGCAAGAGTCCCAAAGCGAATGACCCTACGCAAATCGGAAAATTTGGCATGGGATTTAAGGCAGTATATGTTTATACAAATACACCCGAAATTCATTCAGGTAAATTTGATTTTAGAATAAAAAATATTATTATTCCTGATGATGAAGATGTTCCCAAACTTGCCAGGGAGCATTTTACGCAATTTATTTTCCCATTTGATAATCCTGAAAAATCTGCTAACGATGCAGTTAAGGAAATTATCGAAGAAGGCTTTTATAAGTTAAGCGAAACAGCACTTCTCTTTTTAAACCATATTGAAACTATACAATATTACCTACCGGATGGTTATGAAGGAAATATCTCTATTGAACACAAAATAAGCAATATACGATTCCTTGATGCTATTACAGTAAAAAAGCCTTCTGAAGATAAATTAATCACATATTGGGCAAGATTTTCCGATGAATGCCCCATTATGGTAAAGGAAAAAGATTCCAATAACAGAGCAGTAAAGTCGTTTCCAGTATCTATTGCTTACAGGCTTATTAAAAAAAATGATAAATTCTCCTTGGATAGTTCATTGGTAGGAAAGGTTTGTTTGTTTTTCCCTACTGAAATGGATAGTCTCTTACATTTTCATATCAATGCACCGTTTGCTTCCACCGTTGCGCGCGATGTAATCTTATCAAAAGGAGAAGACGGAGAATCTAATGATAAACTGATAAGTAAATTAGCTGATTTAACGGCGGAATCATTGCATTGGCTAAAGAAGGCTAAAATGCTTGATTATGCTGCATATTCTACTCTACCCACGTTGAGAGATTATACTAACCAGCCCAATAGCAGATATAAAATTTTTGCGATTCGTATTAAAGAAGAATTTGAAAACTCTGAATTATTTATTACCGACGATGGAAATTACTGTTCTATCGGCAACATTTTCAATGCGGCAAATAAAGAAATTAAAACAATTTTGCCAACAGAGTTTGTAGAAAAATTATATCATAAAAGTTGGATTTCTACCGTACCTTCCGTAACGAGAATAGAGTATTTCATTGACCAATTTGACATTGAAGAATACTCAATAGAAGATTTTATTAATTCGTTAGAAAAGGATAATACTTTCTTCGACGAGCTTTTTTCTAAACAAAAGGATAAAGACTATTTTAGGGCTCTTTATTATCAACTATCACAATCAAGGGAAAGGAAACAATATTCTATATTTGATTCCAAACCGTCAAGAAAAGAGATTTTAACTAATGTTAGCTTTGTGTTATGTGAAGATGATAACCTTCATAATTTAAAAGAAAAATTGTATTTGCAAACGACCTATACCCCCAAGCATTATATAAAAAATCCCCTTTATGTAAAAATTTTATTAAAGAATACCGCTCAAGATAGGGACATTAAGCAATTTTTATTATCTATCGGCGTACAAGAAATGTCAGAGTTGGTAGACATTGGTGCAGGAATTTCTAGTGATAATGAAAGCGTTTTAATTGTTTGGCTTGACATTTTGAAACAGTTTGAAGAAAATCCCGAATCGCTTTTACAATATAAAGACCAAGAAATATTTTTAGCAAGAAAGCCGAATGATTCTCACATATTTAGAGTTTGCGCTAAAGACTGTTGCTGGTCGAAAGAAGTTGCTTTTTTCTATAAGGACAAATATGTTTTTGCTGTCGATTGTTATGCCGAAATAAGTAAACATTTGCCTCAAATTAAGCAAATTTTTATTAAGTTGGGTGGCAATGTTGAACCAAAGATTGTAGAAAAGTATTTAGATGACGACTATCCATTACTATCTCTGTTGAAAAGGGAGCGTGAACGTTATGATACTTGTAAACGCACGGATTATGGATTAGCTGAATTCGATTGGAGTAAACTTCGTACATTAAAATCAAATTCTTTAATAAAAGAGGCGCAGGTGTTATGGCAGTTAGTTCTAAAATACAATAACCCCAAAATATTGAATATTGTATATCAAGCCAATTCAAGTGCTACAGTACAAAATAACTTAGAATCTTCACTTGTTTACTATTTGAAACGAATAGCATGGATTCCAACATCAAATGGACAATTCAAATGTCCCTATGAACTGTCGGAAAATGATTTGCTTGAAGATTTCAAATATGAAAGGTCATCCTTATTACTTGACGCAATTAAGTCCAAACCTAATGATATTGTTGAACAATTAAAAAGCAAAGGAATAAAAGATGAAAATACGCTTTTTTTTGCTGGTTGCGATTCTGACGAACAAGCACTTGCTCGTAAATATATTGAGAAATTGCGTTCACAAAAGAAAACTACAGGCAAATCTCTTTCCGAATTAGCCGCAACGGCCGACAGAGAGCAATCACCCGAAGAAGATGAAGACGATAATTTTGGGGAATTTTATAAGCCAAAGAATTTAGACAAACGCAGAATAAAATTAGAAAAAGAGTTTGATGATAGAGATGAACCGCAAGTTCCCATTAAAAAGTTGCGTTTTGTTTTAGAAAAACCGGGTACAGAAGAAAAGACATTCGTAAAAAATGAATATCACGGGCATTGTCAAATCTGCGGAAATGAAGGCATATTAACCTCAAAAGGTAAAAGATATTTTGAAGCCATAAATATATTCAATACCGGTAAATTAGATGAATCCTTGCAACTTAATCTCGGGTTAGGTTGGAATACATTATCTCTGTGTCCTAATTGCGCAGCTAAATTTAAATATAGCCAAATAACCATCAGTAGCTTGATTGAGCAGGTTCAACATATTGATATTAATGATGCACAAAGTTCATTTTTTGATATTTCAATAAATTTAGAGGGTAAGTCTACAACAATTCGTTTTACTCCAAAGCATTTGTTGGCGCTTCAAGTTGCTATCAAAAAAATTAAGGAAATAGAAAAATCTGACGATTAGTTTTAAGGTGAAAGATATGAAAGCAGTAATTTATGCCCGGTATTCTTCCGACAATCAGACAGAGGCCTCTATTGAAGGTCAGCTGCGCGAATGTATGGAATTTGCCGAGCGCATGGGCATTGACGTTATAGGCAACTACATAGACAGAGCTTTCTCCGCCAAGTCCGACCACCGCCCCGAATTTCAGCGAATGATAAAAGACAGCTACAAGCACGCCTTTGATTGCATTATTGTGTGGAAGTTGGACAGGTTTTCGCGCAACCGCTATGACAGCGCACACTACAAAACTTTACTGCGCAAAAACGGCGTCAAGGTCATTTCGGCAATGGAGAGCATTTCGGAAGGCTCCGAGGGCATACTACTGGAAAGCGTCCTGGAAGGCATGGCTGAATACTATTCTACAGAGCTTGCCGAAAAGGTCGTGCGGGGTATGAAGGAGAATGCACTCAAAGGCTTGCACAACGGCGGTCAGGTCACATTCGGCTACAAGATAAACGGCGAGCGCCGCTTTGAACGGGACGAAGTAAACGCACCAATTGTTGAGGAAATTTTTGGAATGTATGCCGACGGCAAGACGATAAAGCAAATCGTGGACTATCTCGACGACAAGCAAATTCGAACCTCGCGCGGCGGAAAGATAAATTTCAATGCCGTTCAGCGTATGCTTTCCAACCGCAGATATATCGGTGAATACAAGTTCCGCGATGTGGTAATGCCGCACGCCATACCTGCACTCGTTCCCGACGACTTGTTTGAGAAAGTACAGAAGAAGTTGGTTAAGAATAAAAAGGCTCCCGCCGCACGCAAAGCCGAGGACGAATATCTTTTGACCTTAAAATTGTTTTGCGGCAAGTGCGGCGCGCACATGGTGGGAGAGAGCGGAATGGGCACTTCGCACATCTACCGATACTATAAATGCGCCAATACAAAGAAGGTTCACACCTGTGACAAAAAGCCCGTCCGCAAGGAATGGATAGAAGATTTGGCCGTCAGGAAGGCGCTCGAGATTTTGAACGACGAAAAGCTGATAGGCTACCTGACGGACAGAATTTATATATTACAGGGCGAGGAAAATCCGAGGATACCCAACTTAAAGGCACAGCTCGAAGATACGCAAAAGCGCATAGGCAACATAATGGACGCCATCGAGCAGGGCATTATTACGGAGAACACCAAAAATAGACTTACACAGCTTGAAAGCAGACAGAAGGAGCTTGAGATCGCCATTTTGCAGGAGAAAATAAAAAAGCCCTTTCTGACGAAAGAGCAGATACGGTTCGGCATAGAGAAATTCAAAAAGCTGGACATCTCCACGCAGGAAGGAAAACAGCGGCTGATAGACGGGTTTATTAACTCCATTTACCTGTACGATGACAAACTGACGATAACATTCAACTTCAAAGACGGAACACAGACGGTAAGTCTTTCCGAAATTGAAGCGGCAAAAAATTCGGATATTGATTGCGTTGCTGCACCACGAAAGCGGGGTTGACATATGTCAACCCCGCTTTCGTCTGTGCTACCTACAGAATTCGAATTGCGTAGCAAGCCGCAGGCTTACCGCTCGCCCGAAGGGTTTAGCCGAGGGACGAAGGTGGAGCTTTCAAAACAGTGGACGCCCACTGTTTTGTCACCAGAGATGAATGAGCGCATATCCATTGCGCAAATGGTGACCGAAAACGGCGTTGTCCTTGCGCCGCTTGAGAAGCCTTCATGGGTTTCGGCTATATTCCTTACGGGGCATATGTGTCAACCCGCCTTTTTATTAAACCAACCATAGACGGCAGTTCATGCCCTATAAACGACGATAAAAGTATTATTGAATTTTTTGACCCTTTAAACGAGTTACCATTTTTTGCAGGTTTGCAGCGTTTTGCTCATCAGATATTGTGGGGTCTTTGGTGAATCTTTGACAGGGAAGGCCTTCGCACTCTCCGCAATTTTTAAACTTTTTGCCGTTGACGCAGCAATCGTAAACGGCGCAGATATCCTGCCCCGTATAGGCGAGCCAATGCACTTTGCCCTTTATTTTTGCACAGCCCGCGCACCGTGACGGATAAAAGCCGCACTCGACGCAGACAGCGCCGCATGGCGAGGGCTGAACGAACTCGTCCATCCAAAACCACCATTTGAGTTTTTGCGGGTCGGGATCGGGCGTATTTACAAAGTACTCGACTGCGCGCAGCAGATAGAGCTGGCACCTGTCGAGGGTGAAGCCGCGCAAAGCACATTCCTCGGAATAGAGTTGCTCGCCCGTTTTGCCTTTGAGCGACTCTACAGTGGTGTATCCCATTTCAATGAGGTCACGCTCCGTCCGTCTGCCGATGTTTGGTATTTTGCTCAATTCGCCCATAGTGCACCCCCTTTGTTTATTTTCATATATATTATAACATCCCGAAGGCTTAGCGCGCAACAATTTATAAAAAATCGCCCGCGGCGGAAATAAAATTTCCGCCGCGGGCGCAGAATTTATTGCTTATCTATTGTTCTGCCGTACAATGCCGAAAGGTTGTTTGCATAGCGTTGCATGTTATCGCACGACTTTAATGGAATGGAATCCTCGAAGTCGTTGAGCTTTTTCATCTGCTCGCGCGTCAGCTTTTCGGGGATATCTATCTGCACGTCGACGTACAGGTTGCCCGTGCCGTTGACCGTGCGCACGCCCTTGCCGCGTATGCAGAACCTTGTGCCCGACGATGTGCCCGCCGGAATGGTCAGCTCCTGAGTGTCGTCAATTCCGGGAACCTGAATTTTGCCGCCGAGAACGGCCGTCTTGTAGGATATGGGCACGGTGACGTACAAGTCCTTATCCTGCCTCTTCAACAGCTTGTGGGGCTCTATCTGGAAATAGAGATACAGATCGCCCGGTTCGCCGCCGTTGGGAGCCGCCTGACCGTAGCCGCGCTTGCGGAGCGAACTGTCCGAATCGACGCCGGCGGGAATGTTTACGGTAAACCTAGTCTGGTTGCGCACAGAGCCCTTGCCCTTGCAATCGGGGCACTTTTCCAGAATTTTCTTGCCCGTGCCGCCGCAGTCGGGACATACGCCCACCTGAATGGTGCGGCCGAAGATGGTATCCTGCTGGTACTTGATTCTGCCCGTACCGCCACACTTGGAACACTTCTGGAAGGCCGTGCCGCCCTTCGCGCCCGTGCCGTTACACGACTTGCAGGGCTCGTTTCTAAAGTAGCTGATCTCCTTGGTACAGCCCTTGATGGCATCGAGGAAGGACAGACGGATGGTCTGTTCGATATTGGCGCCGCGCGCGGGGGCCTGGCGAGCCGAACTTGTGCCGCCGAAACCGCCGCCGAACATGGACGAGAAGATGTCGCCCAGATCGCCAAAACCCGAAAAACCTGCGCCTGAGAAGGGATTGCCCCCTCCCATACCGCCCATACCGGGATGGTCGAGCTCGTAGTCGTACTGCTTGCGCTTTTCCTCGTCGGAGAGCACGGCGTTGGCTTCGTTTACCTCCTTGAACTTGTCGGCCACGGCCTGGTCGCCGGGGTGCAGGTCGGGGTGGTACTGCTTTGCAAGCTTGCGGTAAGCCGATTTAATTTCTTCCTGCGTGGCATTTCTGGACACGCCTAATATCTCATAATAATTCTTTTCCATATTAACGCTCGTTGTGCGCTGGCGCCGCGCACCAACTCGCCGTTAGGTTAAGAGGCCAGCCTCTCTTGCCGCGCCCCTATTTCGCACACATATTATATAGTCGCGGCAATTCACTCCGGTGAGCCGCAGGTATGCGCAAATTGGGGCCTTTGACCCAAAAGCGCGGTTTTGGGTCAAAACGTGAGCTGTGCGGCTGCGCCGCGATAATATATATTAACTTTATATAAGCAGCGCGCTGTTCGGCGCGCTGCTTACAGACATATTAACGCGAGTTGTGCGTAAACAAATTTAAACAAGACAATAACTCTTGTGAAATTTTGTATTAATTGTGCTGTGTAAACTCGGTGTCATCACCGGAATTGCCGCCGTTGTTGGGGTTACCTGCGGCGCCCTGGGCCTGCTGGTACATCTTGGCGATGACGGGCTGAACGTCGCTCTGCAACTTGTCGTATGCGGCCTTGATGCGGTCGTTGTCGCCCGACTCAAGTTCGGTCTTTGCAGAGGCAATCGCGTCCTCGACAGTCTTTTTGTCGTCCTCGGACAGCTTGTCGCCCGCCTCCTTGACGGTCTTTTCAAGGGAGTCTATCATGCCTTCAAGATTGTTCTTGTTGTCGACGGCTTCCTTGCGCTTCTTGTCCTCTTCGGCGTACTTTTCAGCATCCTTGACGGCCCTGTCGATCTCCTCTTCGGAGAGGTTTGTAGAGGCCGTGATGGTGATGTTTGTAGACTTGCCCGTGCCGAGATCCTTTGCCGTTACGTTTACGATGCCGTTTGCGTCGACGTCGAAGGTGACTTCGATCTGAGGCACGCCGCGGGGTGCGGGAGGGATGTCGGTGAGCATGAATTTGCCGAGCGACTTGTTGTCGCGCGCAAACTTTCTCTCGCCCTGGAGCACGTTGATTTCAACGCCGGGCTGGTTGTCGGCCGCGGTAGAGAACACCTGGCTCTTCTTTACGGGGATAGTCGTGTTCCTCTCAATCAGAGGGGTGGACACGCCGCCCAGAGTTTCGATGCCGAGGGTTAAAGGCATGACGTCGAGAAGGAGCACGTCCTTGACTTCGCCTGAGAGCACGCCGCCCTGAATGGCCGCGCCGATGGCGACGCATTCATCGGGGTTGATGCCCCTGAAGGGCTCCTTGCCCGTTATCTGCTTAACCTTTTCGAATACGGCGGGCACACGCGTTGAACCGCCGACCATTATTACCTTTTTGATGTCGGAATATGTTAAACCTGCATCGGCCATAGCCTTCTTCATGGGCTCTACAGTGCGGTCTACAAGTTCGGAAGTGAGGTTGTCGAACTTCTGGCGCGAAAGGTCGATGTCGAGGTGCTGGGGCTGGCCGTCAACCACCGTGATGAAGGGCAGGTTGATGTTGGTGTTGGTCATGCCGGAGAGCTCTATCTTGGCCTTTTCTGCGGCCTCCTTTAGCCTCTGCATAGCCGCCCTGTCCTTGGACAGGTCTACGCCCGTCTCTTTCTTGAAGGTGTCTACGAGATATTCGATAATCTTGTTATCGAAGTCATCGCCGCCGAGGTGTGTATCGCCGTTGGTGGCCAGAACTTCGAACACGCCGTCGCCGATTTCGAGAATGGAGACATCGAACGTGCCGCCGCCGAGGTCGTAAATCATTACCTTCTGGCTGCCTTCCTGCTTATCGAGGCCGTATGCAAGTGCGGCCGCCGTGGGCTCGTTGATGATACGAAGAACGTTGAGGCCTGCAATCTTGCCCGCGTCCTTGGTCGCCTGACGCTGACTGTCGTTGAAGTAAGCGGGGCAGGTGATTACGGCGTCCGTGACCTTGGTGCCGAGATAACTTTCGGCATCGGCCTTGAGTTTGGACAGTATCATTGCAGAGATTTCCTGGGGGGAATATCCCTTGTCGATGTTTACCTTATAGCTTTCGCCCATATGGCGCTTGATGGAGATGACGGTTTTGTCGGGCTGGGCGACGGCGAGACGCTTTGCCGCCTGGCCGACTATTCTGGTGCCGTCAGCCTTGAAAGAAACTACCGAAGGGGTAGTTCTGTTGCCTTCGCTGTTGGGAATGACGACGGGTTCGCCGCCCTCCATTACAGCCACGCAAGAGTTTGTTGTACCTAAATCTATACCTATAACCTTTCCCATATGTTTAAGCTCCTTTTAAGAAGTATCCTTTTTCTGAATTAATTTTGATTTGCTTCAAATTAACACTTTCGTTAATTTGTAACTATTACCTGCGCGAAGCGGATAACTTTGTCGCCCTGCCTGTAGCCCTTTTTGAGCACGCGGTTTACGGTGTTGGGTTGTTCGCCCTCGCCCGCAGGGACGTTCATTATAGCCTCGGCCACCGACTCATCAAATTGATCGCCGATGTTTATTGCAATCTCTTCAACGCCGAGCGAGGAGAGAATTGTGTTGAAGCTCTTAATTATCTTGTCTATGCCCGTCTTGGTCTTTTCGTCGGGCGCGCCCTCGTAGGCGTATCCGAAGTTATCTGCAACGGGCAGAAGTTTTAAAATCGCCTCGGCCTTGCCGTCTGCATAGGCCTGGGCAACGGCCGACTGGTTGCGCTTGCGGAAGTTATCGTACTCGGCGGAAACAGAATACCATTTGCGCCTGTAATCTTCCGCCGCGGCGAGAGCCTTTTCAAGCTCCGAGGGCTCCTTGGGCTGTTCCCCTTCGGCCTTGGCCTCCCCCTCTTCGCCGCCCCGGGCGGTCTCTTCGGGGACGGGAGCATCCAGAAGCTCTTCCTCGTCGCTGTGCTTAAGTTCGTCTTTTTTCTTTGCCATAATTGTTTTCCCGTATTTTGCTTACATTTTTAATATAACGCGCAAAAAGCGCCCTTAAACACGCGAGCACAAAAAAATTTTTATTTGGCCGAAAATAATATAAAAGTTTTAACGCGCGCGACCATTAATTTATACACGCGAAGCATTGAACGGTACATATGCGCGGGTCTACCGCGCGGAGGGCGCTAAAATGTGAGGTAAAAATGCCGCTGCGCTGTTGACTATTTGCGTGCGCTGTGATAGAATTGAAGTATGTATATAATTAAGAGGTTGCAGCTTAAAAAGCTTTTCAACACGCGCGACCTCGGCGGTATGCCCGCCGAAGGCGGCATGGCGATAAAGCACGGCAAGCTTATACGCAGCGGAAAACTTTATAAATTGCCCCAGGACACGGTGGAGAAATTGAAAAAGAAGGGCGTAAATCTGGTAATAGATTTGCGCATCTTCACCGAGTGCGAGGAATATCCCGACACAGCGATAGACGGCGCCGAGTATGTGCACCTCCCCCTGCTCTGCACTGCCACGCCCGGCATTACGCGCGAAAAGAGCATGATACGGACAATGGCCATAGAGTCTCGCCGCATCAAAAACGAGTTCGGCTCGGCGGATAACTATATGATAGCCATGTATAAAATGGTACTGTTTTCGGAGGAGCC
Source organism: Candidatus Coproplasma excrementipullorum (assembly GCA_018714165.1). Taxonomy (GTDB): domain Bacteria; phylum Bacillota; class Clostridia; order Christensenellales; family Borkfalkiaceae; genus Coproplasma; species Coproplasma excrementipullorum. The sequence continues at coordinate 12,463 of DVNU01000022.1, forward strand.
CGTAAAGTATCTTAAACAATGTCTGCGCCTCATCATAGACAACGACGGCTGCGTGCTGTGGCACTGCAGCGGCGGCAAGGACAGAGCTGGCCTTGTGGCAATGCTGGTTGAAAGCCTCTTGGGCGTGGACGAAAAGATTATAATTGAGGACTATGTGGCTTCGCGCCGCTTCCAGCACAGAAAGTTTTTCTGGAACAAAGTGGGACTGATGATCTCCCCCCTCGTGCCCAGGTTCAAACAGATTCTTTACGGAATGATGGAGGCCAAGCCCAGGTATATAACCGAGACGATGAACGCCGTAAAGGCGCAGTACGGAAGCATAGTCAACTATTGCAGGGAGATGCTGGGCATAACCGACGACGACATCGCCGCGATGAAACAGAAATACCTTGAACCCGCGAAAAAGCATATATTTATAGGGTAACCCAATTAACGAAAGTGGTGGCTTGGCCGAAGCCATCCACTTTGCGTTATCTGCGGGGCCTTCTCGCGCGGCGCAAGGGCAACGCCGCACTCGGTCATCGCTCGCACGTTGTCAGGTGCTCGCTCATCTCACAACGCTCAAACAGTAGCTGACCACTGTTTGAAGAAATGTGTTGTTCGACCCGCTTGCCGCGATATGTTTTAGCCCACGATTAAATAATCGCGGCAATTCACCCCGCTGAGGCGCAGGTATGCGCAAATTGAGTCTTGCTGCGCGAAAGCGCGGTTTCGCTTGCAAACGTAATTAATTTTAAAAATAATAATTGTCTGCGCAATACGCGCAGACAAACGCTAATTTAATGCCGACACCCACCTGTCATTTCGGGCAAGCATAGCGCCGCTTCCACTCACTTTGTCATTTCGACTGAAGCCGAAGGCGGAGCGGAGAAATCTATCTGACAAACTTTGACGGCAACACCTCTTGGATAAGTAACATATAAGCTTCTTGCCCCCCTTTGGATAAAGGGGGGATTAAAGGGGGAATTGATAAAATACCAAATTCTATAAATATTGCAATCCATAACAAAGGCGCTCCGCGCAATATGCGCGGAGCGCCTTAAATTACCTTAAATTATGGTTAATCCTTATTATACCCATTCGGATTCATTGACTGCCACTTCCACTGCGAAGCGCACATATCCTCAAGGTTGTATTTTGCCTTCCAGCCCAGCTCGCGCGCGGCCTTTTCGGACGAGGCGTAGCAGGCCGCGATGTCGCCGTCCCTGCGGGGGTCGATGACGTAGGGCAGGGTCTTGCCGCAGGCCTTCTCGAAGGCGTGAATCATATCGAGCACGCTGTAGCCTATGCCCGTGCCGAGATTGTAGATGTGCACGCCGCTCTTTTCACAGCCCTTGATTGCGGCAATGTGGCCGAGCGCCAGGTCGACTACGTGGATATAGTCGCGCACGCCCGTGCCGTCGGGCGTGGGATAGTCGTTGCCGAACACGTGTATGCACTTGAGCTTGCCCGTGGCCACCTGCGCCACATAGGGCATGAGGTTGTTGGGAATACCCTTGGGGTCCTCGCCGATGAGCCCGCTCTCGTGCGCGCCGACGGGGTTGAAGTAGCGCAGAAGCACCACGCTCCACTCGTTGTCGGCCTTGTATATGTCGGTGAGCATAATCTCCTGGAAGTACTTGCTGGTGCCGTAGGGATTGGTGGTGCCGCCGATTTTGCACGTCTCGTCGAGGGGGAGTTTTTCGGGCGTGCCGTAGACGGTGGCAGAGGACGAAAAGACTATCTTTTTGCAGCCGTGGTTGCGCATCACATCGACGAGCACGAGCGTGCCGTTGAGGTTGTTATCGTAGTATTCGATGGGCTTGCGACAGCTCTCGCCCACGGCCTTGAGGCCTGCAAAGTGAATTACCCAGTCTATCTTGTGCCGAGTAAAAATTCTGTCCAGAAGCGCCCTGTCGCGCACGTCGCCTTCATAGAAGGTAACCTTCCTGCCCGTAATCTTTTCAACGCGCTTTAAGCTCTCGGCGCTGGAATTGGAGAGATTGTCGATGACGACAACGCCATAGCCGTCGTTGAGAAGTTCAACCACGGTATGACTGCCTATAAAGCCTGCGCCGCCGGTAACTAAAATTGTCTGCATTGTCCGCCTCCGTTGGGTTTAAATTTTTCATTCGCCATTATTATACCCGCGGGGCGGACAAATGTCAACAACTATTCGACGGTTACGCTCTTTGCAAGGTTGCGCGGCTTGTCGGGGTCGCGCCCGGCGAGCACGGCGGCGCGGTAGGCAATGAGCTGAAGCGCCGTGGCCGAGACAAAGTGCGCCAGGTGCGCGGGCACGGAGGGCAGAAGCCAGGCGGCGTCCACCCTGTTTTTAAGCTCGTCATAGGTGCGCTCTAGCGTGGTGACCACGGCCACTTTGCCCCTGCGCGAGAGTATCTGCTCCACGGCGTTTACACACTTTTCGGCCAGGGCCTCGTCGCAGATGAGCACGACGGAGGTGACGCTTTCATCCACCAGCGCGAGCGTGCCGTGCTTGAGCTCGCCGGCGGGATAGCCGTCCGAAAAGATGTACGAAACCTCCTTAAGCTTTAAACTGCCCTCCACCGCCACGTCGACGTCGGCGCCCCTGCCAAGGAAGAACACGGCGCGGCTTTGGACGCACAATCTGGCGATAACTTCGGCATATGTGCCGCCGTTTGCAATTTTTTCCACGTCGTCGGCCACTTTTAAAATGCTTTCGCGGCGCATATCCGGCGCGTTCAGCGAGGCCAGAAGATGAAAGCATGCCAGCTGGCCGATATAGCTCTTTGTTGCTGCCACGCACACCTCCGCACCCGCGCAGACGGGCACAACCTTATCGGCAATGCGCGTTATGGCCGAGTAGCCCACGTTGGTGACGGCCAGAAGATATGCCCCCGCGTCGCGCGCGATCCTGGCCGCCATTAAAGTATCCGCCGTCTCTCCGCTCTGGCTGACGGCTATGCACACCGACTTTTTAGTCACGCGCGGAGGCGAATAGCGCGCCTCGCTGGCGATATGGGCCGAGACGGGGCAGTCATAGGCCCCGCCTAAAAGGCGAACGGCGGCGAGCGCCGCGTTGTACGCCGTACCGCACCCGACAAGCACGATTTTATCTGCAGAGGCCAGCCGCAAGCGGAGTTCCCCCGCATTGACCGCGCTGAAAAACTTGTCGCAGGTGGCGCGCATCGTGCGCGCGTTCTGGCGTATTTCCTTGAGCATATAGTGGGGGCAACCGTCCGTGCCGCCGTCGCCGTACTCCTCTTTGAGCGGCTCGAACGCGCGCCTGACGGCCTTCATGTTGCGGTCAAATATCTCCGTCCCCGCGGGCGTGACAATGGCCATATCGCCATCCTCAAGTACGCAGTAGGAGTGAGCCCTGCCGCACAGGGCATAGATGTCGCTGGCGGCAAAGCGACCGACGCCCTCGCCAAGGATGACGGGCGAGGAGTGGCGCGTTACGGCAAAGCCGTCGAAGCCGGCGCACAGCGCGGCTATGGCCCAACAGCCCTTAAGGCGGGCGCAGGTCAGCCTGAGCGCGTCTGAAAAGTCGCCGTCGTAGTAAAAATCGAGCAGGTGCACAATAACCTCGCTGTCCGTCTGCGAAGCGAACTTGTGCCCCTCGGCGATAAGTTCGGCGCGCAGTTCGGCGTAATTTTCTATGATGCCGTTGTGCACGACGGCAAATTTGCCATAACAATGCGGGTGGGCGTTGATATCGTTTGCCACGCCGTGCGTCGCCCAGCGGGTGTGCCCTATACCCACTGTGCCGGGCAGATTTTTTAAGGCGGGCGACAGCTCCTCCACTCTGCCGCCGCGCTTGGCGGTGAAAATTTCCCCTCTATCGCAGGTGGAGATGCCCGCCGAGTCGTAGCCGCGGTACTCCAGTTTTTTAAGCCCTTCAAACAGCTCGGCCGCCGCGGGGCCGCGGCCGGCATAGCCAACTATTCCGCACATATATCCCCCTTTATCGCGCGCACTATCGCCGCGCACGCCTCCCTGCACATCTGCCCGTCGGGACACTCGACCATTACCCTTACCACGTTCTCCGTTCCCGAAGGCCGCACAAGCACCCGCCCGCGGCCATTGAACAGAGCCTCGGCGCGCGCGACTTCGCGCGCTACGTCGGGCGAAGCCGCGCGCGCCTTATCCTTCACGGGCACGGACGCGCACACCTGCGGATAGAGCTCCAGCCCGCTTAAAAGATGCGAAAACGCCCCGCCGCTGAGCGCCAGCGCCTGCATTACCCACAGCGCCGTGACAATGCCGTCGCCAGTGTTCTCCACCTTGCCTATTATGATATGCCCCGACTGCTCCCCGCCGAGCGCCGCGCCGCAGTCGCGCATCCGCTCGTACACCAGCCTGTCGCCCACGCCGCACACCTCCACGCCTATCCCGCGCGACTTGAGCGAGGAGATGAGCCCCGAATTGCTCATCACTGTGGCGACGACTTTGTCGCCTATCAGCCCGCCGCTCCGCCGCAGATAGTCGGAGAGAATGTATAAAATTCCGTCGCCGTCCACCACTTCGCCGCGCTCGTCAACACAGATACAGCGGTCGCCGTCGCCGTCGAAGGCGAAGCCCGCGTCCAGACCCCTCTCCCTTACGAGAGCGCGCAGGCGCGCGGGGCGGGTCGAGCCGCAGTTGTCGTTGATGTTGGTGCCGTCGGGCTGACAGCCTATGGCAAACACCTTTGCACCGAGGGCGCGGAACACGCGCCGCGCGATGTTGTAGGCCGAGCCGTTTGCACAGTCCAGCCCTATCCTGTAGCCCGCAAGCGAACCGGGCGCCAGCGAAATGAGGTGGGCGGTGTAGTTGTTTCTGCCCGCCACAAAATCTATGACAGACCCGACGTCGGCGCCGCAGGCGAAGGGCACTTCGACTGCGGCGCCGCCCGACCTCAACGCGCCCGTCAGGTAGTCCTCAATCAGCCCCGTCACCCCGTCGCTGAGCTTTTCGCCCGACGAATTGAGGATTTTTATGCCGTTGTCGCCAAAGGCGTTGTGGCTGGCCGAGATGACTATGCCGCAGTCGAAGTTGAAGGAGCGCGCGGCATACGCCACCGATGGCGTGGTGGTGACGTGCATTATGTAGGCGTCCGCGCCCGACGCAGTCAGCCCTGCGGCAAGGGCGTATTCGAGCATATAGGACGAGCGGCGCGTGTCCTTGCCGATTACGGCGCGGCACTTTTTACCCTTTGCCGCGCCGTAGTACCAGCCTAAAAACCTGCCGACGGCAAAGGCGTGTTCGGCGGTAAGCTCTTTCCCCGCCCTGCCGCGAAAACCGTCGGTACCGAAAAATCTATTCACAAAAGTGCCTCCTTGGCCGAATGAGGGCACTTTTCGTGACTTTGAGCGGCTCTGCCGCTCTTGCCGCGATGATTTAAGGGCCCACCTTTATTTAATCGCGGCAATTGACACCGCTGAGGCGAAAGCATTCGCAAATTGGGGCTTGCGGCGCAAAAGCGCGGTTTTGCTTGCAAACGCAAATTATTAAAACTGTTCAAAAAAGTGCCTCCGCTGTCAGTCATTGAGGTACCTGCCCTCGGCGCCGCGCGGCTTTATGTGTAAAGCCGCGCGGGATATTGCAAAACTCTTTTCCGCCACCTCGCCCGAAAGATTTGTGCCCGCCGCCACATATGCGCCCGCGCCGATGTGCGCGGGCGCGATTATGTTGCTGTTACAGCCGATAAACGCGTTATCTCCCACATATGTGCGGCTCTTCACCTTTCCGTCGTAGTTGGCGAACACCACGCCGCAACCGATGTTAACGTTTTTGCCCAGCTCGGCATCGCCAATGTATGAAAGGTGCGCAGCCTTGCACCCGTCGCCCAAAACGGCACATTTAAGCTCCACAAAATTGCCCACTCGGCACCCCTTACCTATTGCGCAGTTCGCACGCACGTTGCAAAAGGGGCCAAGCACACTGCCCGCGCCAATCTTTGCGCCGTCTATAACACAACCGGGCAAAAGAGTTGCCCTCGTTTGCACATCGGCGGGGCCCGAAATGTAGCAGGGCGAATACAGCGCGGCGCCCGCGGCAACGCGGGCGCCGTGCTCCACAAACACCTCGCGCCCCACAACCTTTACCCCCGCACGGCGCAACTGACCCACCGAATAATACCGACGCTTGAAAATACTCACCTTATATAATATGAAGGCGGCCGCACGAATGTGCCGTTAAACCCGTGCACAGTCAACACCAGGCAAGATCTTTCGACTGCGTACCCTGTGTGTACTCCGCTCAAGATGACAATGGGGGAAACGGCGAAGGCGGCCGCACTAATGTGCGGCCGCCTTCATGCCCTCCCGTTGTCCGTCGTGTCCATTGTCATTCTGAGCTATGTCGAAGAATCTCGCGCAATATGCGCGGACAACGGACACTCCGAGATCCGTTCGACACCGTTCACTGCGTTCACTCTCGCTCAGGATGACAACGGGGGGGGGGTGATTGTTTAATGTGCGGCCGCCTTCGCGCACCCCGCCGCTTACACTCTTTCTCTTTTGTCCGCAAGGGGCACCCTTGCGAGATACATTCGACTACGCTCGAAATGACACGGTGGGGGGGTGCCACTGTGAAATGCGGTAAATTATTTGCTTGTAAACCCTTAAGGCGCGCATAATTATGGGTGGGTGGTGTGAGAAGTTGTGCGCTGAAAGCGCAAGAATATTTGGGAGTAAAAATAAAAAAAACGGACGGGCACCTTTGTGCCCGCCCACATCAGATTTAATTGTTGTTTACCACCCCAACTCAAATTCTATAGAACCATCAGGGATACTATCGAAATATGCAGGTGACCTGCCGGATATTTGAGAGATAGTTACAGTATAAGCGCTATCGCTATCTTCATTGTGGAATGAAACACTTAAAATATAGTGATCATTTTCAGAAACTGAACGTGTAAATGCAAGAATGACTGCCGCACCGCCCTCAAATGTGACAATAGCGTTTGTACGCTCATAAGCAGGGTTTGTACTTGTTACAGGTACAACTGCACCATTAGCAGCATAAACAAAGTCAACATTTTCAACTCTTTTCGTAAGCTCTGAAGGGTCGTCCTCCTCACCCTCATTACCTGCATCGCCATGAGACACGCCCGTTGCTTTAAAATAGTTAATATCTAAATTACTTGTGTCCTCATCAGCAGCGTATAAAATATACAAACCGGGTCCCGCATTGCTATTACCCGCTATATTAATAGTTGTTGTACTACCATTATCATTAACATATTCTAATGTCGATGCTTCAGTACTTAAACTAAAATAAACACCTTGCCCATTTCCACTACTTCTTTCTCTTATTGTAAAATCCTCAAGTATCGGTGTTCCGTATGTAACACAATTGACATATTCCAATATATCGTAATCATTTTTTGCAAAGAAATACCTGCTATCAATTTCTGTGAGCGTTTCAATATTTGTATTAATCAAAAGATTATACAGCGTATTATTACGCGTGCCATTTGAGTTAAATATATTAACTGTATCTATATAGTCTGCAAAAGCAGTATATGTTGTTGGATCTGAATTATATAAACTTTGTACTGCTTTAAGTCTTAAAGCCGCAGTTACTTCATCGGCAGTAAGTAGTTTTTTCAAAGTCAATGTACCATTACTTCTACTACCGGCAAAAAAGATTGACCCGTTGTTGTCAGTAATATTGACCCAAAAAGCATTTAAATAAATATTATTATAAGTACTTAATCTTGTTGTTTGCCCTGCCTCATTTGTGCTTGTATTTATGTTTGTTGTGCCTGTGTTTGTATCTACAGAATCAATAATCTTATCCTCATTATCCAAATATAAAGTTGACGCTGAACCTAACGTTACTGCTGGCGACCTATATCTTAAAGAATACTCCAAATCATTACTATATATATTATTATTTTTATCTAAAACTAATTGCCCATAGGAATTATCTATACTTGCATCAAATGTACTATCAATAATTCTCCATTGATTGGAATCAGCGTCAACACCATAATATGTAAGATCAAATGATGAAATACCTTGGTTTCTAAATTGCATACCATCACTTGAACCCTGCGTTTGCAACCTTTGAAAAGTAAGGAAAAAGTTTCCAAAGCCAAGCCCATTGACCCCATTAGATGAGGTGATATCTGCATTATCTCTATCGGTTGTCCAACGCGCCTGTGTTTGCGAGTAACCATTCAGCGATGTCATTATTGCGGAATAACCTAATACTCTATCCTTCCCATCATTAGGAGGCAAAAATATACTTATATTCTCGCCGCCGGTGGTGGTACCTTCGCCAATTATGTCGGTGACATCAACGCCGCTTGTGGCGTCGCGGTTGGCGCCGCCAATTATGCTGTTGAGCGTGGTGTAGCCCAAATTATTAACACGCAACTTTACATTGGGTATACTTGAGGTACTTGAGTCATAAATGCTTATATTATTTACATTTCCGTCTGCATAACCAACAGCTAAACCTGCAACGCGCCTGTCTGTACCGGAGTCTGTGTTATAATACGCGTCATTGCCAGAAACTTCTATCTGCGGATTTTGCAAAATAAAATCATGAACGTTACTATTGCTATCTGCATCACCTATTGCCACAACATTACCAGAACTATTAGCACAATACTCTGCACCCGAGGCGGTTTCACCAAACATGCCAACGGCGCGGGAGTAAAGGACATCGCCATTATTGTATGAAACAGGGTTAGTTATCTTATCCAAATCAGTTGAAACTTTAAGATTTGAAATTATTGAGCCGCAACCGTTAAAGTCCCCGAGGAAAGGATTTGCTGTAGTGCCGATAGGGGGCAAAACGGTATCACCCATATCAATTGTCACGGGAGTATAAGTATATCTGCCGTCTTCATTTTGAGTCCTTGTGCCGACAGTAAAATAATACTTTGTTTTGTCAAACCTGCCGGTGTTGTTTAACCAGGCAAGATTGTAAAGGTGCTGGGGCGTGGTTATGCCGAAGGGCTGTTCTGCAGAACCGTTGCCGTAAGCGAAATAGGAACCAGCCGAGCCATTGAGGTTTAATTGCGTGGTTACCCCGTCGGCAAACCATGCAAAGACATAGCCTATTGAAAATAGCGCCAAAAACAAAGCAAGTATTAAGTTGACAATTTTTAAAGCTTTATTTTTCATTGTTGATTTACTTTAGTTATAAATTAATTCGCTCTTACGACAGCAATAGAACCAGTACTTACACAACTTACATATAAACAGTAGTCGTTGTACCGCCTTCCCCACTGCCCTCTTCTCCGCTCATGCCGAGGTTGAAACACAAGTCGCCGATAAAACTAAAATAAGAGGTGAGCGCACCACCTGAATTAGTTACGGCAAGGGTATTTAAATATTCCATTAAATCTTCGTCGTAGTCCATTATGTAATATAATGTATTTTCACCTTGCGTTATCGTTAATGACAAATCTAATGTTACAGTATTTTTAGCTATTGGGTCGCTGTTTGTATTTAGAAAAGTTTGTTTACTATTCTCTACTGCGGAGCATGTATCACCTGACACAGTTGCATTAGAAATATAAACAGCGTTTGAAAGGTATGTTATAAAAGTGTTGTTTTTATAGTCCAGCAATTCCCCTTCGTCTTCAGGGAGCGGAGCACAGGAAACGGAAAGGGGAAGAGTTTTGTTTTCAGTGCCAGTATTTATAATTATAACTTCTAAAAGAACGGCGGTTGTGGCGCCGCCAAAACCGCTGTAACGGGGCATATTGAAATAGCCGTTACCGTCAACTGAAATCATATCGCCTTTTGTATATGAACCGTCATCATTGCCAGTAAGATAATAGGCCTTGACCACCATTGTTAAATTGTTGCCCTGGACGGTGGTCTGAATTCCGCCGGCGTCGACTGCGTTGTTGGCTGAAAACCACGCAAAAACCGCCCATACGCAGAACGCAAGGCTCAATACAAGACAGATTATCGACGTGACCAGTTTTTTTGTGACTTTCAATATTTAATCCTCTGTCAGCTTCAGCGCGGTTAAAAGTGTACACTGACCTATGATTAATTATAAATCAACTATGACCATTTGTCAACATTAATATATAAATTGTAAAAATTTCACAACACCATGTTGGTGCTGCCATGCTCCGCAATCTTGCCGCTACGTTCTACCCAGCCACTCTTGCGGACAACAATAATGCGCCGTGACGGTTCTGTCGGGCTACGCAATCCTGCTTTATCACTCTGCACTGCCTGTTTTTCGCGAGAACAAGTGGCGGCGCAGTTGCGCCGCCACTTGTTGCGCCCACTTCGTGGGCACTTTACTGCACTAAATTATAAATTTATTCTTGACAGAGTTAGTTATATGTAGTAGAATATAAGGAAATACCAGTGCATAAATATGAATAAATGTATAAAATCACTTCATATTAATCTATGACAAGGAGAGCCTTATGAAACTTAAGGGGGCTGACATACTCATCAACTGCCTGTTGGAACAGGGCGTAGACACAATTTTCGGGTACCCCGGCGGCACCGTGCTGGACATTTACGACGCGCTTTACCGCAACGGGAAGATCAACCACATTTTAACCGCGCACGAACAGGGCGCCGCCCACGCGGCCGACGGATATGCGCGCTCTACGGGCAAGGTGGGCGTTTGCTTTGCCACTTCGGGCCCCGGAGCGACCAATCTTGTTACGGGCATTGCCACGGCGTTTATGGATTCGGTGCCGCTTGTTGCCATTACGGGCAACGTAGGGCTGAATATGCTGGGGCGAGACTCCTTCCAGGAAATCGACATAACGGGCATTACCATACCCATAACCAAGCACAACTACATTGTAAAGGACGTGAGCGAGCTCGCCGAAACGGTGCGCAGGGCCTTTTATATTGCCAATTCGGGGCGCAAAGGGCCCGTGCTTATCGACATTTTAAAGAACGTGCAGATAGCCGAGTGCGAATACGAGCCCGCTAAGCCCTATGCTTTGAAGGAGTTCGACCTCGATTGCGCAAAAGTTGAGGAGACGGCCGAAATTATAAACGCGGCCAAAAAACCGCTGATAATAGCGGGCGGCGGCGTCATTTCCAGCGGGGCTTCGCCCTATTTGAAGGAGCTTGCCAAAAAGCTCAACGCTCCCGTGGCGTACACGCTTATGGGCAAGGGCGCCATTGCCGACGGCGACCCGCTGTGCATAGGAATGATTGGTATGCACGGTACTTTTTCAGCGGCCAAGGCGCTGATTGCCAGCGACGTGATTATTGCGCTGGGCACCAGGTTTTCCGACCGCGTGGCCTTGAACCGCAACCTGTTCGCCAACGGCAAAAAGGTCATTCACATCGACATAGATAACGCCGAATTCGACAAAAACGTAAAATCCACCGTGCGCGTTTTAGCCAGCGTGGATGCATATTTAAAGGCCGTACTCCCCCTGCTTGCCCCCCGCGGCGGCGAGTGGATGGACGAGGTTGAGACCTTTGAAGAGGGAGAAAAGCTGAAGGTTGACACCTCTATTATGGCCTATAAAATTTTGAAACAGGCGAGCGCGCTGGCGCCCAAGGGCAACCCCGTCATCGCCGACGTGGGCCAGCACCAGATGTGGACGGCGCAGTACTTTGCGGCCGAGCGGCCCAGGCAGTTTATAACCTCAGGCGGGCTGGGCACGATGGGATACAGCTTAGGCGCTGGCATCGGCGCGAGCTTCGGCACAGGTAAGCTGTGTACAATCGTCGTCGGCGACGGATGTTTCAATATGAATATGAACGAGCTCTCCACCGCCGTCACATACGGCGTGCCGCTGGTCATACTGCTTATGAACAACTCCGTTCTCGGAATGGTGCGGCAGTGGCAGAAGATTTTCTATGCGCGCAGATTTTCGCAGACGACTTTAAACAAAAAGACGGACTACGTTAAATTTGCCGAAAGCTTTGGCGCGAAGGGGTTGCGGATAACAGACGAGAGCGAGATTGAAAGCGTTTTGAAGGAGGCCTACTCCTACGCCGCCGAAATGTGCGCGCCCGTGCTGATAGACTGCCATATATCCTGCGACGAAAACGTTTTGCCCATGATCAAGCCGGGGCAGACTTACGACACTCAGCTTGAAAAAATGGAGGACTGAGATGGACGAGATAAAAAAATATACCATAGGCGCCTTGGTTTCCAACAAGAGCGGCGTTTTAACGCGAATTTCGGGTCTGTTCGCGCGCAGGGGTTACAACATTGAAAGCCTTACGGTATGCGCCACCGAAGATCCCGAAATTTCGAGAATGACGGTGATATTAAAGGGCGACGAATATATGCTCTACCAGATGATCCGCCAAATGGATAAGCTGGAGGACGTAAAAAAGATTGGTTGCGCCAACGAGCTGGACTGCGTATACCGCGAGCTTATGCTTGTAAAGGTAAAGGCCGACGCCGAGGCGCGCAACCAGATTGTGCAGATTAAGGAAATTTACAAGGCCAAGGTTGTAGACCTTTCGATAGACACGATGATTCTGGAACTGACGGGCGACCCCGAAAAGCTGGACGCGTTTGTCAAGGTGATAGAGCCCTACGGCATACTTGAGATGCAGCGCACGGGCGTGACCGTGCTGGCGAGAGGACAGCATACCTTAAAAGATCGCGACTGTTATGGAGATCACATCAACTGAGTGAAATGCTCGCTTGCGCGCGTGAAATGGCGGCATATATGCCGCCGTGAAATGCAGCCATAGGCTGCGTGAAATGCTTGCAGGCACGCGTTGTGGTTATAAAATTTTGCGGCTGCGCCGCAGAAATACTCACCTCAACGCAACTTTGAAAAAGTTGTATTTCACGCCACTTTAAGAGCAGCTGACTGAAATGATGTGTTTAAGTGTCAATTCACGCGCAATATGCGCATTTCACGCAAACGCAGTTTGCATTTAACTGCGGCTTAAAGCCGCCAGAGGTTTTAACTATGAAAAATATATTTTCTGACAGCAAGGATATGAGTCCGCAGAGGTCGCTCCTTCGGGCGCTCGGCTGGACGGACGAAGAGATGCAAAAGCCGCTCGTGGGCATAATATGTGCCCAGAGCGAGATTATACCGGGGCATATGCACCTGGACGACATTGCAAAGGCGGCCGCCGAGGGCGTAATCGCCGCGGGCGGCAAGCCCGTGATACTGCCTTCGATAGGCG
>DVNU01000023.1 GCA_018714165.1 Candidatus Coproplasma excrementipullorum
CGACGGCACCGTAGGCGCAAACAAGAACTCCATCAAGATAATCGGCGACCATACGGACAAGCATGCCCAGGCTTACTTCTTCTATGACTCAAAGAAGTCGGGCGGCATCACCGTATCCCACCTCCGCTTCGGCGATACGCCCATACAGAGCGAATACCTCATCGACTCTGCAGACTTCGTTCAGTGCTCCAACCCCTCGTACATCACCCGTTACGATATGACGAGCGACATCAAGGAAGGCGGCACATTCCTCATCAACACCGACGCAACCACGGTTGAAAAGCTTGAAGAATTCCTGCCCGCAAAGGTTAAACAGAACATTGCCAAAAAGCACATCAACCTGTACGTCATCGACGCTATACACATCGCGGGCAAGCTGGGTCTGAAGGGCAGAACCAACACCATTCTCCAGTCCGCATTCTTCCGCGTAAATCCCCAGATTATGCCCTACGACAAGGCCGTTGAATATATGAAGTACATGGCCAAGAAGTCGTTCGGCAGAAAGGGCGATGCCGTCGTTCAGATGAACTACAATGCTATCGATTCAGCCGCCGGCGACAACCTCATCAAGATCGACGTTCCCGCTTCGTGGGCAAACGCTACGACGGGCGCGGCTATGGTTGAAGGCCATGCGGACAAGTATTATCAGGAAATCATCAAGCCCATCCTCTACCTTGAGGGCGACAAGCTCAAGAGCTCGCAGTTCAATGCAGACGGTCACGTTCCCACCGGCACAACCAAGTTTGAAAAGCGCGGCGTTGCCGTTCTCGTTCCCGAAATCATTCAGGACAAGTGTATACAGTGCGGCACCTGCTCGTTCGTATGTCCTCACGCCTGCTTAAGGCCCGCTCTCGTTGCAGAGGGCGCAGAAAAGCCCGCCACGATGCAGCTTAAGAAGGCCATAGGCCTTCCCGGCTACGAATACAAGATGCAGGTATCTCCTCTTGACTGCATGGGTTGCGGCGTGTGCGCAACAGTCTGCCCCGTAAAGGACGGCGGCGCCATCAAGATGATCCCTCTTGCAGAGTCTCTTGAAAAAGGCGAGGCCGAGAACTGGGAATATGCAGTTGACCTGCCCGCAGTTGACACCTCCAAGTTCAAGAAGGAGACCGTAAAGGGCTGCCAGTTCTGCACGCCTCTGTTCGAGTTCTCCGGCGCCTGCGCAGGTTGCGGCGAAACGCCCTATGTAAAGGTAATCACCCAGCTGTTCGGCGAAGATATGATTATCGCCAACGCAACGGGCTGCTCGTCCATCTACGGCGGCTCCTCCCCTACATGCCCCTACACCAAGAACAAGGAAGGCCGCGGCCCCGCATGGGCTAACTCGCTGTTCGAGGACAACGCAGAATTCGGCTACGGCATCGGCGTTGCATATGAGGCGAGAAGAAACGCAGTAAAGGCCAAGATTGAAAAGCTTGCCTCCATCTCAGAGACCTGCAAGCCCGCCTGCGACGCGTGGGTTGCCGCTTTCAACGACAGAGAGGCTTCCAAGAAGGCTTCTGCAGAGCTTGTAAAGGCTCTTGAAGGCTGCACCAAGTGCGACGCGGCATGCAAGGAGCTTGTAAACGAAATACTTGCCTCCAAGGACTGCCTTGCCAAGAAGTCCATCTGGATCTTCGGCGGCGACGGCTGGGCATATGATATCGGTTACGGCGGTCTCGACCACGTGCTTGCCTCCGGCGAGGATGTAAACGTGCTCGTTCTCGATACCGAAGTTTACTCCAACACGGGCGGCCAGGCTTCCAAGTCGACCAACATCGGCGCGGTCGCCAAGTTCGCTTCTGCCGGCAAGAGGGTAAAGAAGAAGGACCTGGGCATGATTGCAAAGACATACGGCTACGTATACGTTGCACAGTGCTCGATGGGCTCCAACCCCGCACAGTTCTTAAAGGCCATATCCGAGGCTGAAGCTTACCACGGACCTTCGCTCATCATCTGCTATGCACCTTGCATCAACCACGGCATCAACATGACAAAGAGCCAACTTGAAGAAAAGGCGGCAGTTGACTGCGGTTACTGGCAGCTCTACAGGTACAATCCCGAAGGCGAAGTATTCACGCTCGACAGCAAGGAACCCAACTACGACAACTACCAGTCCTTCCTTGCAGGCGAAACGAGATACTCCTCCCTTGTAAAGACCCAGGGCGCCGAGGTTGCACAGGAGCTCTTCAAGCAGACCGAAGAGTCCGCAAAGGAACGCCTTGAAGGCTATAAGAAGCTCGCAGGCAAAGAATAAGACACATACTGCAAGGCAAATTGCGGTTTAACAACCAAATAAAACACGGTTGCGGTTAACGCAACCGTGTTTTTAAATTTTACAGCCCAATCCCCCGAAAACTTAATGTTTTCGGGGGATTATATTTGGAAACATAGCTACTGCCCCGGCCTGAAGGCTTTGCCTTCGGGCCGGGATATGTTTTTTCAATTATACAGCACAATACATCTGTAAGGAAAGTAAGGATTATTTTAATTTTATTATTTTTCGCGCAAAATCTTGATATTTGCAATTTTATTTGCAGCTATCAAACAGATTAATAATCAGTTTGTCTCTGCTTTTTGCATAGCGCAGTGTTTTTGCCGCACCGCCAAAGCCACAAGATACAAAACATATTATAACAGCAGAATTGTCTACCATCCATTCGTTGCGGCGACATATTGCCCATTTTGGCGGAACATCCTCCAATGGCGGATAAATTATTTCATCAAAACACTCCTTGTTAAATTTTTTAGAAAGATAAGGCACTACTAAGCAATTTTTGATATTGCCGGTTTTTTCCTTTGCCTTATCAGCACAGTGTGCCGCAAGACAATCAAATGCACCATAACCGCCGTTAAAACAGCACACTTCCCTTTCTTTCCTTGCATACATCAAAAGCATTTCAATAATTTTTGCCTCAATATCGTTAGAAGCAATAAAATCTTTGTGTCCGCAAAACGCAATATTCATATTGTTTTCTTCCTGACCTAATTATATAGGAATTTTTCCTATATGTCAACATTCGCATATGGATTTTTCCTATAATTACCTTATGGATAAAGACATTAAGGGCATTGTTGGGGAGAATTTAAAGGCGGCAAGGCTTGCCAGGGGCATGACGCAAAAGGAAGTAGCCGCACTTTTAAACAAGTACCAGCCAGATTATTCGCAATACGAGAGCGGAAAAATTGAACTTGACTATGAAAAGATGGTATTTTTATGCAATCTATTTGACATAACGCCAAACGATTTGTTTTACGGAATTTTTGACAAGGATTGAGGCGCGCATAGCAATGCGCGCTTTTTTATGCATCTACAAAAATGCGGCGGGCGGAGCTTAATAGCTCCGCCCGCCGCATTTAGTTGTATAATACAGTTAATTCAATTCAGATAATACAGTTAAATCAGTTGATACAATTAATACAATATATTTTAGTTTAATTAATCAATATTTAACAAAAACCACGTCAATCCTTGGTTATGGTGAGCATATACGAAAAGGCCTGGCCTGCGCCGTCGTCGAAGTTCATCAGCGGCTTTAACGAAAGTTCACGCGGGGCGGCAGGAAAATCGTTTATTCCCCACCACGGCTCTATGCAGACGTAATCGCCCTCGTTCTCGTTAGACCAGAACGCCCACACGGGACAGTTTGAATAAAATGTGTAATTGAATCCGTCCGCTGTGGAAGCCGTTATATCGCCCGTGAGCCCGCCCAACTGAAGAGTTTTGCACTCCTTGAACAGCTCCTTGTTGGCGACGAGGCGGTGTATTTCCATTGAGCGCGAACAGTCCTGACCGAGAGGATATTCCACAGCGCTGTTGCCGCCGGAAAATTCTATTACGGCTTCGCCGCCGGGAGCATTCAGTCCCGGATGACCGCCGACATAGAAGGGCATTTTGCCCGCCTTGGACTGCACGAAGTAAGTCACCTTCAGGCTGTTTTCGCGCAGTTCGTAGCGGAGCATGAACAGAAAGGCGAACGGATAGGTCTTTAAGGTCTCCTCGCTCTCCTCAAGCGAAAACTGAATAAAGCTTTCGCCGATGTCCACAACTTTGAGCTTTGAATAGCGCACCACGCCGTGCGATTTGGGCGCATAGGTTACGCCATTTACGGTATAGGGCTGGGCGTGGCCGATTATCGGGAAGATGACGACATCGCGACTGCCCCACGCGGGGCCGCCCTGCCACAGGCGCTCTTCACCCGTGGGGAGCCATATGAGCGAGCGCATAGACCCGCCCTCGTCGGTTACGGTGAGCTGAATTTGTGAAGATTTTATAGTATAGTCCATAAAGTATAACCTCACAAAAATTGTGCGCTTGCGGCGCGCAACAATTTTTCGTGATTTGGGGAGCCAGCTCCCCTTTGCGCGATACCTAAGAGCACTTATATTATATAATCGCGCAAATTCCCCACGGTGAGCCGCAGGTATGCGCAAATTGGGTTGCGCGGCGCGAAAGCACGGTTTCGCTTGCGCCGTTGATTAATTTTTAAAGTTACCTCACAAAAATTGCGCGCAAAAAACGATGCAAGTTATGAACGCTAATGCGCGCGTTGAATTGCCTGACGGCAATGTTATGAGTCGCCTACGGCAATGTTGCGGCGCGGCACGACGCTCACCAAGGCAGGTTTTCGCCGCCAAGTATGTGAATGTGCAGGTGGAATACCGTCTGGCCAGCGTCGTCGCCCTGGTTGATTACAAGGCGGTAGCCGTTTGTACAGCCGTTCTGCGCGGCAATCTGGGGAATTTTCGCCAGCATATGCGAGAGCACCTTGGCGCGGGTTTCATCCATATCGGCGAGCAGTTTGAAGTGATCCTTGGGCACGGCCAGAAGATGCACCTTTGCCTTGGGCTCTATGTCCTTGAATACGAGCATTTCGTCGTCCTCATAGACCTTGGCCGAGGGAATTTCACCCCTTAAGATTTTACAGAATACACATTTGTTATCGAGCATTGTTTTTTCTCCTTGCCAGAATATAAAATAAAATATACAGCCCCAGCGACAGCCCCGCCAATCCGCCCAGAGCGGCGAACAACACGACGTATTGCGGCCGGGAATAATCGAATTCAAACAAAGGGTCGTAGAGAATGACCGTGACCTCGCTTGTATCGGCCGAAACATTGAGACCTGTAACATCGCCGCGCACGCGGAAATAGGTTGCATAGAGCGTTCCGTCGAGGTTATATACGCTTTCGGTAAAATAACGCGAAGTGACTCCGCCGATATCCAGCTCAACGCTGACGGAATTTATAAAATATATGGCAGCTTCTCCTCCGCCCGCGATGGTGTATTCGTAATAGTAGT
Organism: Candidatus Coproplasma excrementipullorum; assembly: GCA_018714165.1. Classification (GTDB taxonomy): domain Bacteria; phylum Bacillota; class Clostridia; order Christensenellales; family Borkfalkiaceae; genus Coproplasma; species Coproplasma excrementipullorum. Next base: position 5,282 of record DVNU01000023.1, read on the forward strand.
CAAAGCCACCCACGCTGACCTTTTGGGTGACCGACGTGACTACCCCGTCGGTGCTCTGGGAGGAATAAATGCCGCCGTCCTCATCGTAGGCGCGGCTGAAATCCTGCGTCAGCTCGTAGCCGGACTGCATAAAGTTTATAAAGTCGGCCTTGTCGTTAAAGGTCTGCGCATAATAGGTCTCGCGGAAGGGTATGGAGCAGTAAATTATGGCCAGAACGGCCATTACAAAGGCGCCGAAAGTCAGGCTCAAATGCCCGGCGTGGGTGTAATACAGCCTGTCGCGCACGAGCGAGCCTTCGTCGGTGTGGAAAAATTGAGGGGTTGCAGACTCGCCCGCCTCGGTCAGGGTTGCCCTGCGGGAAAGAGCGAGGGCAGTTATGCCGAACGCCGCGGCGGCGAGCACGCAGAACACTATTACAGCAACCTGCGCGCCGCCCGAAAGGGGCGAATTCCATAAAAAGTGCAAAAGCACCGCGCCGATAAGGCAAGCGTACAGCCGAAAACTTAAAAACGGGCGGTGCGCCGAAGCGAATGCCCAGCCTATTGAGGCCGTCCACACAGTGTGGGTGCAGAAGGCCGTAAGGCCGCGGTCGACAAAAACGGAGATGAGCGACGAGATGTTGAGGGCGTACAGCTCGTTGGAGTAAACGAAGATGTAGCCCGCATCCTCAACGATTGAGAAACCGCACCCCACCGCCGCGCCCATTATGAAGCCGACAAGCGGCTGCCTGCATCTGAGCGAAGCGAGAGTTATTATTACTGCGGCGGCCTTGGAGACTTCCTCCACGCCAGCCGCACGCAAAGCGGAGAGCCACGCGTTTTGCGCGGGAATGACAGAATAGAGTATCTGCGTCAATACGCACGCGCCCGTGCCGCCTATAAGCAGGGTGACGAACACCGAGAGAAGGCTTAAATCGTTGCGCGGATAGATTTCGTACAGCAAGATGAGAAAGGGCACGTTGAAGGCCAGCGAGGCGATTATCACCGTGACGGGCGAAAAGAGCGCGTTGGAGGTAAAGCGCATTATGAGCAGGTACACTGCAAAGAGTATTATACAGGCGGCGAACAACCTGATGTAGAACCAGGGGTAGGCGCGCTGAACACCTTCGTCGTCCCTGCGGACGCCGCGCGTTAAAAAATCGGAATACTCCCCGCCCGTGTGACGGCGGAAGGTCTGTTTGAAGAAGCAGACAATCTGCCCCGAAGCCGCGCGGGCAAACTTATTTATTGCAGACATCGCCAACCTCTTCGCCCAGGGCGCCGTCGCGGAAGGGCGCTCCGATAACCACATTGCCCCTGCCCTCGCAGCGGCCCTGAACGTAAATTTTGATATATTCGGGGGTGTAGCCGCAGGTATATTGCCCGTCGAAGTCCTCGAATATAACCTCGCGGACTGACCCTGAGCGGCTGTTTATAAACGCCTGTTCTGCCTCTTCAGCTTTTATTAAGAGTGCGTGAAGGCGTTCGGCCTTGATTGGTGCGGGAATATCCTTCATCGAATAGGCCGCAGTGCCCTCGCGCGGGGAGAATGCGAAGGCGTGGACGCGCGCCAGGCGGGCCTCATCTATAATTGAAAGGCTCTGGGCAAAGTCCTCATCCGTTTCGCCGCAGAAGCCGACGATTATATCGGTGGTTATTGCACCTTCGGGGAAAAACTTATATATCAGAGCGCACTTTTCAAGGTACTGCGCGCGGGTATAGTGGCGGTTCATGGCCTTTAATACGGCGTCGGAGCCGCTCTGAAGGGACAGATGAAACTGCGGGGCAAAATTTTTTAGAGAGCGGCAGGCCGAAAGAAAGCGCTCATCTATGACGTTGCACTCCAGCGAGCCGAAGCGGATGCGCTTATCGCAGTCCTTTAAAGCGGCGAGAAGCTCAACCAAATTTGTGCCGCTATCACTGCCGTAGGCAGAGATGTTTATGCCCGTGAGCACAATTTCATCTGCGGCGGTTTGGGCGATTTCCCCCACAATATCCCCTATCGAACGCGATGTAACCCTGCCGCGCAGATAGGGAATGACGCAGTATGAGCAGAAGTTGTTGCAGCCGTCCTCAATCTTTATGAAGGCGCGCGTGCGCACCTGCTTGGGATAGGGCAGACGGGCGGCGCAATCGCCGCCGAAATCCGAACATACGGCCGCAACTATGCCCTCCTTATCGCGCGTGCCGCACACAAAGCGCACGCCGCGGGAAGAAAACTGTTGCGCATTCTTCTGTGAGGCACAACCGCACACGTAGATGGGCGCCGACGGACTGAATTTGCGCGCGCGGGCTATGAGCTGGCGGCTCTTTTTTTCGGCCTCGCGCGTGACGGCGCAGGTATTTAAAACGTATATATCTGCAGAGCCGAGCTTATCGGAGACCTCCCAGCCCAGTCCCTCCAAGGCGGACATTATGGAAGCGCTCTCCACCTCGTTTACCTTACAGCCCAGGGTAAAAACTACGGCCTTCACTTGAGTTCCCCCAGCGAAAACATTACTATGGACAGCGCGGCTATGGCCGCCGTTTCGGCGCGCAGTATGCGCTTGCCGAGCGTGAGCGACGAGAAGGAATATTTGTCCTTGGCGAGGGCAAACTCCTCCTCGGAAAAGCCGCCTTCACTGCCTATAACTATGGCGGTTGAACCGCTTAACTGCGACATATCCCCGTCTGAATAGCCGGCAAACTCGCATGCAAAGAGCTTATTTTTATATTCCGAAGCCGAAGCGAGCGCCTCATCTAACGTGGAAAAATAGCTGACCGCGGGCGCGGCGGAACGGAGACACTGCTTTGTTGCCTCGCGGGCGACGCGGTTGAGCCGCTCCAGCTTGTTGTCGTTGATGTACGCCGAGCAGTAGCGCGACGAAAACACGCCTATTGCCGACACTCCCAGCTCTGTGGCCTTCTGCACTACAAGCTCGGTTTTATCGCCCTTGAGCGCGCCGACAAGCAGATACACGGGCGTATTTGGTTCGCGATTACCATCAGTTACCCCTGTAATATGCGCCGACAAAGCCCTTTTGCCCACCGAAGTGACGATTGCAGAGTATTCCTTTCCGCTGTTGTCGAGAAGAATAATTTCGCTCCCCTCCTCTACGCGGAGGACAGTTTTTGCGTGCACAAATTCCTCGCCCGAAAGTTCAACCTCGGTGATATGCGGATAGTTTATGTTGTCCGAAAAAAATCTGCGCGCGCCACTCATACGTTGCCGAACGCAACAGCGTTCCACTCTCCCTTTTTGATGTGTTCCTCTTTCTTCAGGCCCTGAGCCTCATATGCGGCGATGACACCCTGCAATTTGCTGTCGATAATGCCGCTTAAAATGAGCGTACCGCCCTTTTTGAGGTTGTTGGGGATAGAGGGCGCAAGGCGTTCCAATACATCCGCCGTTATGTTTGCAAGGATTATGTCGCCCTTGATATCGGAGTTGTCCAGAAGGTCGGAGTGGGCAACCCGAACTTTATCCGAGACACCGTTGAGCGCGCAGTTGTGGTTGGCGCTCTTTACGGCGACGGAGTCGATATCGGTAAGATACGCGAACTTTGCGCCCAGTTTTACGGCGCTGATGCCGAGTATGCCGCTGCCGCAACCGACGTCTATGCACACACTGTCGGGCGTGAGGTGTTTTTGCAGAAGTTCGACGCACATCGAAGTCGTTTCGT
>DVNU01000024.1 GCA_018714165.1 Candidatus Coproplasma excrementipullorum
CTGCCCGTAACCACGCCCGCATAGGCGCGCCCGCGCTCGCGCTCGAAGAATTGTTTGGTAATGCCGATGTCTATAAATTCCCAGGGCAAAAGCTCGTCCTTTGCCCGTTCGCGCAGGTATATGTCGGGGTCAATGCCGCAATCGTCAAAGGCCTGCGCCCAGCAGTCCTTCTTTAAAAGTTTAGTCCAGCCGTCAAACGTACAGCCAAGCTTGTAGGCCAGCTCCAGCACGGCAGAAAGTTTTCTGTCGCCGCGCGCGAATACGCCCTCCAGGCGGGAGGTGAAGTAGTCGCTCCAGCTGAGCGTCACGCCCTTTATGTACAGGCAGTCGCGCAAAACTTTCTGCTTGGCCTCAACTTCGGCTTCGCCGCACTGCTTTTCGCGCTGGAAGGGGGTGAAGGGCTTGGGTATGAAGGTCGAAACGGATACGGATACGCGCAGCGCCTTGGCCCTCTTTTTGCGGCCGTAGGCGCTCTTTATCAGGTCTACGATGCGGCGTATGGCGCGCAGATCGTCGTCCGTTTCGGTGGGCAGGCCGAGCATAAAATACAGCTTGACCGCAGAATATCCTATATCGAACGCGCTCTCCGCGGCCGTGACTATCTCGTCCTCGGTTATGTCCTTGTTTATCACGTCGCGCAGGCGCTGGCTGCCCGCTTCGGGCGCGAATGTCAGCGAAATTTTGCGCGCGTCCTGCGCAAATTCGGAATCGAAAGAGTCGACCCTCAGCGAGGGCAGGGCAAGCGTCACACCCTCCGGCAGTGAGCCTTTTAAGCTTTTAATCAGCTCGCGCAGACGGGGGTAATCGCCCGTCGAAAGGGAGTTCAGGCTGACTTCGTCGTAGCCCGTCGAGGCTATCAGCGAACAGGCCTGCCCCGTCAGCGTTTCCACACCGCGCCGGCGCACGGGGCGGTATATGAATCCCGCCTGGCAGAAGCGGCAGCCGCGGTAGCAGCCGCGCATCACCTCTATTATGGAGCGGTCGAACACGCTCTCACAGTTGGGCACGGGCTGGGTGGCGGGAAATACGGCGCCGTCGAGGTCGCGCACAACGGCGCGTCGGGGCGTAAAGCCGCTTTCAAAGGTGCATATGTGGCCCTCTTTGTCGTACTTCACGTCCATAAGCGCGGGTATGTATACGCCGTCAAGCGCGGCGGCGCGGCGGAAAAACTCGTCAGTCGCGCCGCCGCACTCAAGATAAAGTGCGGCAACGTCGGCGTCGGCGTTCTCGCCGTCACCTATAAAAACTATGTCCACAAAGTCGGCCAGCGGTTCGGGGTTGACCGTGCACGGCCCGCCTATGGCGATGAGCGGATATCCCTTCCCCGCGCGGTCGGCGCGCCTTAACGGTATGCCCGCCAGGTCGAGCATATACAGTATGTTGGTATAGCACAGCTCGAACTGAACGGAAAAGCCTATCATGTCAAACTCTTTGAGCGGCTTTTTGAGCGCGAGGGAGTAGAGGGGCACTCCCGCCTCTTTTATGGCGGAGCCGAAGTCGTTCGCGGGCGCAAAGCAGTAGTCGGCGGCATAGCCGCGGCGCAAAAAGCTCTCGGCCACGATCTTTATGCCGAGGTTGCTCATGCCCACTTCGTACAGGTCGGGGAAAGCCATGCAGAAGTAAAAGGGCGCGTCCTTGGGGCTTTCAATCTGCCCGTATTCGCCGCCCGTATAGCGCGCGGGCTTGTCCACGCGTGCCAGTATGGCTCTTATATCGTCTAAATTCACAGTCATATATTCAATTATAGCATAAAAATTTTATTAATCAATACCAAATGTGTTCAAATTCCAAAATTTGGTTGAGTCGTTCAAAAATATCCTCATTCGCATTGACAAACGCGGCGCGCTTTGCTAAAATAATAGGGTAAAATCTTTTAAATATTCAGGAGTAATAATGATGAAATACGATTTTAAAGGAATTACTTGCGAACAGCTCTCCTTCAAGCTCAACAGGGTCAGGCTCGAACCCAACCAGAGGCTGGACATCAAGCCCCAGTTCTCCCGCCAGGTAAGAAAGTCCAACGAAAACCCCAAGCTCATGTTCGTCAACCTCAAGGTGGCCGTGCTCACTTCCGAGGCCGAACCCAAGCCCTTCGATATAGAGGTGTCCATCGTCGGCATCTACGAACTTGCCGAAGCTCCCAACCCCCAGCAGGAGAGGGATTTCGTCATCGAGGCTACGGCTATGCTCTATCCCTATCTGCGCTCGATGGTCACCAACCTCACCGCCCAGGCATATATCCAGCCTTTGAACCTTCCCGTAATCAACGGCCCCATCTTCCCCGAAGACAGGGACACGTATGCATTCTCGGTAGGCGGCGATAACTGATAAGGTACGATTTGTTAAACTTTTGGCGCGGCGAACGTATTGTTCGCCGCGCCATGATTTTGTATAGCGAAATGCACGATTATATCGTGCGTGAAATGAAAACGTTATAAACGTTTTCGAGAAATACCGCCTCAACTTCTCATTTCAATTTGTCTAATCAAAGGCGGCGTGAAATGCAACCTTTCAGGTTGCGTTGAGGTGAGTATTTCTGCGGCTTTGCCGCATTATTTATACCATAACGCACAGCGCAGCTGTGTATTTCACGAATACCGCAGGTATTCATTTCACACGCCGCAGGCGTATTTCACGCAAGCCGCAGGCTTGCATTTCACTGCGCGCAGGGCACAACATCTTGTGTGTCCTACGCGCGGGCGCACTATTATATAATAGTAAGGCGAAAAATCTTTAAAAAATGCCGCTTTTGCGCAAAAATTGATTGACAAGAGCCCCTTTTAATGATAATATCTTATACACACACCGAACAGGGGTGTAATTTTTTTGTACGGAGTTTTCCAAGATGAAGGCATCAACAAGAACAAAGATAACGTTCGAGTGCACCGAATGCAAGCGCAGAAATTACGACAGCTACAAGAATAAGCGCAACGACCCCGACAGGCTTACCATCTCCAAGTATTGCCCTTTCTGCAAAAAGCACACCGAACATAAGGAAACAAAGTAAGTTTATCCTTACACTGCGGGTCCGCCCGCAATTTTACCTAAAATGCCCTTTCAGGGCGTTCAAGGAGTTTATATGGCAAACAAAAACGAAGCCAAAAAGCCCAATATTTTCGTAAGAATGGGCAGAAAGCTCAAGGAGACCTTCTCCGAGCTTAAAAGAGTCACATGGCCCACCTTCCCCAAGGTGGTCAAATCCACCTGCGTAGTTCTCGTAGTCGTGGTGGTTTTCCTCGTTGTGGTTACGGGTATCAACCAGCTTTTGCAGTTCCTTCTCGAGCTGCTCACCGGAATAGGAGCGTAAAACATGGCAGACGTTCAACAGCAGCCCTGCTGGTATATTCTGCATACCTATTCGGGATACGAGATGATGGTCAAGGATTCCCTCTTCAGGCTTGTTGAAAACAACAACCTTCAGGATCAGATCTTTGACGTCAAGATACCCATGGAGCAGACCATCGAGGAAAAGAACGGCAAGCGTAAGGTGGTGGAGCGCAAGCTTCTGCCCTGCTACGTCTTTATCAAGATGATATACTCCAACCAGCTGTGGTATCTCGTCACCAACACCCGCGGCGTAACGGGATTTGTCGGCCCCCAGGGCAGACCCATCCCCATGAAGGATGAGGAAATCCGCAAGATGCGCCTCGAGGATGTGGTGGTGGACGCCGACTTTGCCGTTGGCGACACGGTTAGCATAGACGCCGGCCCCCTTGCGGGCTTCGACGGCGTAATAACCGAACTCAACGACCTCGCCCAGAAGGCAAAGGTCAACATCCAGATGTTCGGCCGCTCCACCGACGTAGAGGTAGAGTATATTCAGATAAAGAAGCTCGACGCACCCGTAAACAGCGAAGAGAAATAACTTGTCGCGGGCATATAGCCCGCACAATGTAAATAGTTAAAAAATAACGTTGCAAGGGGAATTGATTTCCCCGCAGCAGCCCCAATTTGCGCATACCTGCGCCTCGGCGAGGTGAATTTGCGCGATTATACAATAGAGGGCTACTTTGCAATCGCGCAAAGAGGAGCAGAGCTCCTCAAGCTAACGGAAAAGTCGCAGCCGCGCAAGGCAAGATTTTTCGTTAATAAGCTATATATGTGGGAGAGCAGATTAAATCTTTCTTAATGATCTGTTCGCTATCACCACTTCGGAGGAATTATAAAATGGCAAAAAAGATTACTGCGGTAGTCAAATTACAGCTCCCCGCAGGTAAAGCCACTCCCGCGCCCCCCGTCGGTTCGACGCTCGGCCCCCACGGTATCAACATACCCGGCTTTACCAAGGAATTCAACGCTAAAACAGCGTCCCAGGCAGGTCTCATCATCCCCTGCGTGGTAACCATCTATCAGGACAGAAGCTTCACCTTCGTCTTAAAGACGCCCCCCACACCCGTGCTTATAAAGAAGGCGCTCGGCATCGAGACGGCTTCCGCACGCCCCAACAGGGATAAAGTGGGCAAGCTCACCAAGGCTCAGGTAGAAGAGATTGCAAAGACCAAGCTTCCCGACCTCAACTGCACCGACTTAGAGATGGCAAAGAGCATGGTCAAGGGCACCGCACGCTCCATGGGCGTTACGGTAGAGGAATAAGAGGAGGTACGCATAGATGAAAGTCGGAAAGAAATACGCAGAAAGCGTTAAATCTTATGATCATTTAAAGGCATACGACCTCTCCGAGGCGGTAAACCTCGTTCTCTCCACCGCTAAAGCAAAGTTTGACGAAACAATCGAACTGCATATCCGTCTGGGTGTTGACCCCCGTCAGGCAGACCAGCAGGTGCGCGGCGTGCTCGTCCTTCCCAACGGTACAGGTAAGGACAAGAAGGTTCTCGTTATCGCCAAGGGCGAAAAGGCCGACCAGGCCCTGGCCGCCGGCGCAGACTATGTCGGCGCAGAGGAGACCATCCAGCGCATCCAGAAGGAGAACTGGTTCGATTTCGACGTAATGATCACCACCCCCGATATGATGGGCATTGTCGGCCGCATCGGCCGTATCCTCGGCCCCAAGGGCCTCATGCCCAACCCTAAGAGCGGCACGGTCACGACCGACGTCGTAAAGGCGGTCAAGGAAGTCAAGGCTGGTAAAGTTGAATACCGTCTCGATAAGACGGCCATCATCCACTGCCCCATCGGCAAGAAGTCCTTCGGCGCAGAAAAGATTTCAGAAAACTTCACCGCGCTTATGGACGCAATCGTAAAGGCCAAGCCCGCTACGGCAAAGGGACAGTACATCAAGAGCGTAACCCTTACCTCTACGATGGGCCCCGGGGTAAAGGTCTACTACAACAAAGGCTAAGTAAAAAATGCCCCTCCCGAATTATTCGGGAGGGACATTTTTTTAGTGAATAGTGAATAGAGAAGAGTGAATAGTTGTGGTGTGTGCCCACGGCTTTCTGCCGCGGGCAAGTGAATAAGTAAGAGTGAAAAGTGAATAGTTATGGTAAGATTTATGGCGCGCCGCGCAATGCGCGGCGCGCCATATTTTTGCCTCTGCGGCAACTTCAATTTAAAACGGCGGCGGCATTTATGCCGTCGCCTCCTCTTGTTTCACCGCAATATATATGCGGGTCAATCTCTGTTTTTATCCCCAATGCCGCCTTCCGCGGGAGCGGGTGAAGGCTCTGCGGGCGTTGCCGTTGCATCGCTGCCGCCGGCCGTTGCCATTGCGGTTGCAGGGACGTTTTTAAGGGGCAGTTCCTTGCTGTACAACACCTTCAGAAGTATGGGCGTGAGTATGGAGGAGATGAGAATGAGCAACACTGTCATTATCATAAATTCTCCGCCCAGCGCGTGTTCGCCCAGGTTCTCGGTGTTGGTTACCGTCTGGGTGACGATTAGCGCCACTTCGCCGCGCGCCATCATGCCTACGCCGCCGATGAGCGATTCGCGCCAGCTGTAGCCGAAGCCCTTGGCAACGGCGCCGCAACCTATAATCTTGCCGATCAGGCCCATCAGCACTGCAAGCAGTGCAAATACAAAGATTGTGCCGCCCACGCCGCTGAAGTCAATGTTGCTTATACCTATGTTTGCAAAGAATATCGGAGCAAATATAGTGTATGTGTCGACATTGATCTTGGAGTCTACGTATTCGCTCGAGCGGTGCACGGTCGCAAGCACTATGCCCGCCATAAACGAGCCCGTTATGTCGGCCACGCCGAATATCTCCTCGGCGACCCAGCTGTAGATAAAGCATACGACGAGCGAGAAGATGGGCAACCTGTGGGTGTGCGGCCACTTTTTTTCAAGCCAGCGGAACAGTCTGTTCACGCCCAATCCGGCGACTGCGGCGACCACAAAGAATGCGATAATCATAATTATGGTGCCGTATATGGTCGACTTGAATGCATCGAATCCGTTGTCTGCAACGACGTTGCCCGAACGCGCGATGCTCGTAACTATGGAGAGCGCTACTATGCCGATGACGTCGTCGATGACGGCGGCTGAAACTATCGTCGTGCCAAGTTTGGTATTGATTTTGCCCAGCTCCTTGAGCACGGAAACGGTAATTGCCACGCTGGTCGCCGTTAGAATGGTGCCTATGAACACACAGCGGTAGATGTTGTCTATACCAAGACCGATGTCGCCGAAGGGCAGGCTGATTGCTATGCCGAGCCCCATCGGAACTATGACACCCACGCAGGCTATCAGCACGCTGGCAAGACCGGTGTTCTTTATATCCTTTAAGTTGGTTTCGAGGCCCGCCGAGAACATTATGAGTATGACGCCGATTTTTGAGAATACCGAAACGGTCTCGTTTTCGCCAGTGGCGCCCTCAAGGGCGAACAGCGCCTTGTAGGTGCCTGCATTTACGGCATCCTCGAAGCCTATCAGCGTAAAGCCGCAGAATTGTCCGAAGATCGCGGGGCCGATGATGATGCCTGCAATGATAAAGCCGAGCACTTCGGGAAGGTGTAACTTGCGGAAGAGCAGACCGCACAGCTTGGTAGCAAGCAATATCAGTGCCAGAATAATCACATAGCCGAGCGGATGATCGATATAAAATACCATACAACAACGCTCCTTGCTTATAAAATATTTCGGGATCGCTCTCTCCGCGACCCGCTTACCATTATAGCACTTATTTTTAATTTGGTAAGCGATTTTGACGTGTTGCGGTAATATTTTTAATTTTTTGCGGCCGGTTCTTCAGCGTGCGTCGCGGCGGCCGTCCTTTCGGACGGCCGCCGCGACGCGTAGCCTACACCTTAAACACGTTTATTGTCGCGCTTGAATAGATAAATGTCCCTCCGCTTGAAATGACCTGTAAGGTCGTCGGCACGGCCGTTACTTCGATGATAGTTGCGGCCGTAATTTGTTTTGAGGGCGAGGCGGAGGTGAACTGCGCCGCCCCTGCACCCGCGCTTACGGCCTGGCCGTTTACGGCAAACGTCACTATATTTGTTGCGGGCAGCGTTGTGCCCGCAGGCGATACTACGGCGGTATACTGCACATAATATGTCCCTGCGGCGGCTATCTCGATGTCCGCGCTTCCCGCGGCGTGCGTTATGTCTCCGCCCGTCTGCACGTAATTTAGGTCAAAAGTCACCGCGCCGCCGTCGGTCACCGGAGCGGACGGCACCGAAAAGGCGCTCAGGGCCTGTGTGTCCGTTGTTCCCGTTGCACCGGTCGCACCCGTAGGGCCTGTCGCTCCGGTAGCTCCTGTTGCACCCGTCGCACCCGTCACACCCGTGGCTCCGGTGGCGCCCGTCGCACCTGCGGGGCCGTAAATTATTCTCTCTGTGCCCGCCCCGCAACAGCGGGGCGGGCATTGTCCGCAATAAAACATATTTGTGCGCCTCTGTAGTTTTTTATATCAGTATATTCTGCGCCGCGCGCAGTGGTGCCGTACAAAAACCTGCCCGCCGCAGATGTTCTGCGGCGGGCAGGAGTGATGGGGTAGATATATAGACGACGGCGCATTCAGTCCATGCGCACGTCGATTTTTTTGAGTCGTTCGATAAGTTCGTCCTCTTCGGTGGGTGCGTCGTGCGACTGTTCGATCTTGCGCCGCAGGTCAAGCATCTCTGCATCTGTGCGGGCTATAATGTCGGCGCAGTTTTTAAGCCTTGCCACAACTTCCGCCTGGTCGTGTGTCTGCCGTTTATACTTCAGCTGGTGTTCCAGACTCGCCCAAAAGTCCATGGCTATCGTGCGTATCTGCACCTCCACGTTAACCTCCTTTTTGCCCTCGGCAAAGAACACGGGTATGCTCACTATGAGGTTCAGGCTCCTGTAGCCGTTTGGTTTGGGGTTTTGTATGTAGTCCTTGCGCCTTATCAGCGTTATGTCGTCCTGCTTCAACAGCGCCTCGGCAATTTCGTATATGTCGTCTATGTACGAGCAGATTACGCGTATGCCGGCTATGTCGAAGATGTTCGCCTCGATGTTCTCCACGCTGACGGACAGATTTTTGCTGATAAGCTTGCGCACGGTGCTCTCGGTGCTCTTTAGCCTCGTTGAAATCGAGCTTATGGGATTGCGCTTGTATTTAATGTTGAACTCGGTGTTGAGCACGTCGAACTTGGTCTTTATTTCTCTGAGCGCGCAGGAGTAGGTCATCTGCATATCCTTGTAGTTGACCACCGACCACATCATCTTCATCGCGCGCCCGTACAGATCCTCGGCGTCCGCCGCCATAAGTCTGGCCGGGAGCATTTCCCCGTCCGTATTTTCGTTCCGTTCTTCCTTCATGATTTCCCCCTTGCGGTCAGGTAACGGCGGATGCGTCCTTCAGGCCGCCTCCCAGTATGCGCTTGCCTCGCATGCCGACCGCATGAGTCTGAAGTTGTTCTCGCCGGGCACCAGTACGAGATGCTGACCGTCGGCCGACAGATAGCGCGCATGCCATCTGCCGCCGTCCAGCCATATCAGAAAGTTGCCCTTTCTGCCCTGTGCCAGCCAATAACCGTTGATCTGTTGTTCCCATTTCATAATAATTTTCGCCATTAAGCGGCATCCGCGCCGCAGTCAATAGATATGGTGGAAAATCACCTTCGTAATTATATTAAAACATATCTTTGTGGCGGGCGTTTGCTTAAATTGTTAAAATATGTAAAAAATTGTATGAAAGCGGCGCCGCTTTTATCACGCCGCCTCAAGATGCTCTTCGGCCGAAAGCGTGCAACTCTGTGTCTCCGCAGTCTGTCCGTCGCGTTCATATGTAAAGACTATCTCGTCCCCCGCCCGCGCAGTGAGAAGCAGTTCATCGAGCTCGAATGAACGCGTAAGTTCGTGCCGCGTTCCGTTTATAGTCACCGCAACCGGTCTGTCCCCCGCGGCCGGGCCGAGATCCTCTGCCAGCGAGCCGCTTTCAACGGCGGTTATGTATACATCCTCGATTATAGCTCCGTATCCTGAGGAGTCAAGGCTGTATTTTGCGTTGCGCTCCTCAAGGGTTAGCCCCGACTGTACGGCATAGACGCCCTGCGTGGTGTCGTCGCCGTCGTTGGCGTAGTAAATTATGTTGTCGGCCACGCCGCTGACGATGGAGAGGGGGATGGCGTAGCAGATGTTTTCGCTCGTCGTAATGACTGCGTTGGTTATGCCTATCAGCCCGCCCTGCGTGTTGAACAGTCCGCCGCCCGAATTACCGCTGTATATGGCTGCGTCGAAGCGTATGGAGCGGTAGCTCTCATATATGCCGTCTTCGTCGATGTCGAGGGAGATGTACTCGCTGTCCACGCTGACGATGCCCTGCGTGGTCATATTAATGCACAGAAATGTGTACAAAGTTTGGTTGTTGTGTTAAAAAGTGTTCAGATTGCGTAAAATTCATCTGAAGCTTACTTTTCCGCCGAAGCGGAAATGCGGTCAGAAGATAAAGGAAATCCTTCTTTCTGCCGTTTTTGTAAGGAAATAGCCGCCTTAAAGCTTGATTTGAGGTATGATCAGGCAAAAATCACAACATATTGTTAAAATGTTAAAAACTTTCATACAACATATTGTGGTTCATTACTTGACTTATGGGGTTCCGCCGTCGTATAATATCAATCGTTGCGGCGCGGCGGACGCGTCCGCGCCCGCCGCGCTCTTAATGCGGCGTTATTCGACAGATTTACTAAATATTGTATCAAATTAAATTTTTTTTCAATATATTGTGTTTGCGCTATTGACAAATGCGATGTTCAGGTGTAGTATAGTATACGTACCCCTTTCCGCTCTCGGCGGCGGGGCGGCGGTAAAGACAACAGGTGAAAATATATAACTTTCCGTTGCTTAATGCGTGCGGAAGAGGGGTGATATAATGAAAGTTATCAAGAGAGACGGTTCTACCGTAGATTTCGACAGGAGCAAGATTGCCAAGGCCATAGGCAAGGCGAACGAGTCTGTCGACTTCGAGGACAGAATAGACGACAGGGAGATTGAAAAGATTGTCGACGACATAGCAAACCGTCATCGTTCCAGGCTGCTTGTCGAGGACATTCAGGATATGGTAGAGGAAAAGCTGATGGAACTTCAGAAGTACCAGCTGATGAAATCGTACATTCTCTACCGCTACGAGCGCGCCCTCATCCGCAAGGCCAACACCACGGACGAGAGCATCCTTTCGCTCATCAAAAATGCCAACAAGGACGTAATGGAGGAGAACTCCAATAAGAACGCCCACACGGCGGCCACACAGCGCGACCTCATCGCGGGCGAAGTTTCCAAAGACCTCACCCGCAGGATACTCCTGCCCGAATACCTTGCAAAGGCTCACGACGAAGGCGCCATTCACTTCCACGACGCCGACTATTTCATCCAGCCCATATTCAACTGCTGCCTCGTAAACATCGGCGACATGCTCGATAACGGCACGGTCATGAACGGCAAGATGATCGAAAGTCCAAAGTCGTTCCAGGTTGCCTGCACGGTAGTTACGCAGATTATCGCTTCGGTTGCCTCCTCGCAGTACGGCGGACAGTCGGTAAACGTAGCGCACCTCGGCAAGTACCTCCGCCGCACCCGCGAAAAGTATAGAAGGCAGTGCGACGAGAAGTTTGGCGACACCATCTCCGAAGAGGAGAAGAACGAAATTGTCGAAATGCGCCTCAAGGACGAGCTCAAGGCTGGCGTTCAGACCATTCAGTACCAGATCAACACTTTGATGACGACCAACGGCCAGTCTCCTTTCGTCACCCTCTTTATGTACCTCGACGAAAACGATCCATACATCGAAGAGAACGCGATGATAATCGAGGAGATTCTTCGCCAGCGCTATCAGGGCATCAAGAACGAAGTGGGCGTGTATGTCACCCCCGCCTTCCCCAAACTGGTGTATGTGCTTGACGAGAACAACTGCCTCAAGGGCGGCAAGTACGACTATCTGACCAAACTCGCCGTAAAGTGCTCGTCAAAGCGCCTATATCCCGATTATATCTCCGCCAAGATGATGCGCAAAAATTACGAGGGCAACGTGTTCTCGCCCATGGGTTGCCGCTCATTCCTCTCACCCTGGAAGGACGAAAACGGCAACTACAAGTTCGAGGGCCGTTTCAACCAGGGCGTCGTCTCCATCAATCTCCCCCAGTGCGGAATTCTGGCCAAGGGAGATGAAAAGAAGTTCTGGGAGATTCTTGAAGAGAGGCTGCAACTCTGTTTCGACGCATTGATGGTGCGCCACAACGCGCTTATGGGAACTGTCTCCGACGTGTCTCCCGTGCACTGGCAGTATGGCGCAATCGCCCGTCTGGATAAGGGCGAAAAGATAGATAAATACCTCTTCGGCGGCTATTCCTCAATATCTCTGGGATATATTGGGCTGTACGAGGTAACAAAGCTGGTAAAAGGCGTCTCCCACACCGATCCCGAAGGCGAGAAGTTTGCCGTCAAGGTAATGAAGTGCCTGCGCGATCATTGCGAAAAGTGGAAGAAGGAGACCAACATAGGTTTTGCCCTCTACGGCACTCCTGCAGAGTCGCTCTGCTACCGCTTCGCCCGCATCGACAAGGAGCGCTTCGGCACCATTCCCGACGTCACCGACAAGGGCTATTACACCAACAGCTACCACGTAGACGTGCGCGAACACATCGACGCGTTCTCCAAGTTCAAGTTCGAAAGTCAGTTCCAGGAGATCTCGTCCGGCGGTGCCATT
This sequence comes from Candidatus Coproplasma excrementipullorum, assembly GCA_018714165.1. Lineage (GTDB taxonomy): Bacteria > Bacillota > Clostridia > Christensenellales > Borkfalkiaceae > Coproplasma > Coproplasma excrementipullorum. The sequence goes on from DVNU01000024.1 coordinate 12,077, forward strand.
TCCTATGTTGAAATACCCAATATGCGCAACAACCTCACCGCGCTTGAGGATGTCGTAAAGTTCATCTACGACAATATCCAGTACGCCGAATTCAACACCAAGTCAGACTATTGCCAGGTCTGCGGTTTCGACGGCGAGATAATCATCAACGACGACAACGAATGGGAGTGCCCCGTCTGCCACAACAAAGATCAGCGCAAGATGAATGTCACCCGCCGCACGTGCGGATACCTTGGCGAAAACTTCTGGAATGTCGGCAAGACGAAGGAAATTAAAGCCCGCGTTCTGCATTTATAAATATTAACGCGCAATGCATTTTGTCGGCGAATGGCAATTCGCCGACAAATTTGTATCACGCAAGTGAAATGCACGCTTCGCGTGCGTGAAATGGCGGCACATATGCCGCCGTGAAATGCGCCTAAGCGAGCGGTATTAACCAGTGTCATCTTGAGCGAAGTCGAAAGATCTTGCTTGATAAAAATCGAGCCAGATACTTCGACTGCGCTACGGTCACTATGTTCCCTGCGCTCCGCTCAGTATGACATTATATGAAGTTAATACGCCTTCGGCGCGAGCCAAAAATAATCTCGCGCAAAACTGTAGTATTTGCGCGAAAGAGGAGGCACAATGCTTTAAAGGGGCAAGGCGCGTTATTCGCGGCTTGCTTAAAACGGGCATTTGTGCCGACGAGCCAGCGCAAAATTTTTGTGAGTATATATGAATTACGCTAAAATCAAATGGACTGATATATCCAACGGCCCCGGAGTGCGCGTGTCGCTGTACGTCAGCGGCTGCCGCAACCACTGTAAGGGCTGTTTCAATCCCGAAACGTGGGATTTCAACTACGGCGAGCCCTTCACCAAAAAGGTGGAGGACGCCATCATAAAGGGCATGGAGCCCGACTACATCAAGGGTTTCACGCTCGTCGGCGGCGATCCCTTCGAGCCCGAAAACCAAAAGGTGCTGGCGCCCTTTTTAAAGCGCCTGCGCGCAGTCTACCCCGATAAGTCCTTCTGGTGCTTTACCGGCTACGACTACGAGCGCGACCTTTTAACGGGCAAGCTTGGCGACATCGATTTGGTAATGCAGATGCTGTCCTGCCTCGACGTGCTCGTCGACGGACGGTTTGTCGAGGAGCTCAAAGACCTCAACCTCAAATTCAAGGGCTCGTCCAACCAGCGCACAATACTCGTTCAGGAGAGCCTAAAGACCGACGAGGTTGTATTGTGGGATGAGGAAAGCGTAGTTTAACGCAAGTCTTGGCTGGCGACGCCTGCGACTTGCCGTTAGGTTAAGCGCCACGCGCTCTTGCCGCGACCTTAAGATAGCCCTCATATTATATAGTCGCGGCAATTCACTGTGCTGAGGCGAAAGGATTCGCAAATTGGGACGAGCAAGGTATTCTCAAAACAGTACAGTGTACTGTTTTGCCTTGCGAGAGCAGTGAGCGCATTATACGCGCGAACGGCGACCAAAACGGCAGATTCCATTACTGCCGTTGCGAACTTGCTGCGCGAAAGCGCGGTTTCGCTTGCAA
>DVNU01000025.1 GCA_018714165.1 Candidatus Coproplasma excrementipullorum
TATTTATGATTTTACTTGCTATTATTCTAGATATAGAATATAATATATTCAAATTAGTAAAAGAGGGTTTATTATGTTAAGCTACATTTCGGCCAAAGAGGCGGCAAGTAAATGGGATATTTCGCAGAGGCGGGTGGCTGTGTTGTGTTCAGAAAACCGTATAGACGGCGCAATGATGGTGGGGAATATGTGGATTATACCTGCCACGGCAAAAAAGCCCGAAGATAAACGGGCCATACGCTATGAAGGTGCACAAAAAGTAGCTTTAAAACCATTTGTCAAATGGGCTGGGGGAAAGAGTCAGCTTGTTGATGAGCTTGAAAAATTATTGCCCGAAGATTCAGAAAATGGATACACAAAGTATGCCGAACCTATGGTAGGTGGAGGCGCATTGTTATTTAAATTTTTATCGGAAGGCAGATTTGAACAATATTATATAAGCGACATCAACAGCGAACTTGTAAACGCTTATAATGTAATAAAAAACGATGTGGAAAGACTCATCGAAAAACTTTCAGAGATGAAAGCGCTGTTTTTATCTATGCACGAAAATGGCAGAAAGTTATATTACTACTCTGTCAGAGATAAGTTTAATACAACAGAACTGAACGAGGATACGGCAGTCGATAAAGCGGCGTACTTTATATTTCTCAATAAAACATGTTTTAACGGTCTGTACCGCGTCAACAAAAAGGGACTATTCAATGTGCCTATGGGTTCATACAAAAATCCGTCTATATGCGACGCAGACAATCTGCGTAATATTCATAGTGCATTAAAGAACGTAACTATTGTCTGTGGGGATTATACTCTGTGCAGCTCCTTTGTGGATAAAAATACGCTTGTTTATATCGACCCTCCATACAGGCCGATATCTCAGACTGCTGCCTTTACAGCATACAGCACAGATGTTTTTAATGATGATGAACAGATTAGATTGGCACGCTTTGTCGATAAACTAAATGCCTGTGGGGCTAAAATAGTTTTAAGCAATTCAGATCCAAAAAACATTGACGCGAGTGATAATTTTTTTGATGATCTGTACAGCAAGTATTCTATACATCGCGTATCGGCCGTAAGAATGATCAATAGCAATTCCGAAAAACGCGGCGCGATTAAAGAACTTATAATTTGTAACTGAGGAGAAATACTATGATTAAGAGTGGTAAAGGCGGCGGCAATACGCGTACGGGACTTATATTTGAAGGTAAAACAGATTTAGCAACTTTTCTGTCGCGCCAACCTCATTATTCTATGTCTGGCCACGATGTGTTCTTTGATGATGACAAGGTGGCCGAAGTCTATAAAAAACATGATTTTTATAAGGTCTTTTTAAAAAAGCTTGGTATAGACTGGACGCAGTACATCTCAAAAAAATTGTTGCCTGACGACAGTATCTTTGTGCTCTTAAACAATAAGTTGTTTATAATTGAGTGCAAACATCAGGAGGTTGCAGGATCTGTAGATGAAAAGTTACAGACTTGCGATTTTAAAAGAAAACAGTATAAAAAACTTATGGCTCCCGCGAATATAGATGTTGAATACATATATCTGCTTGATGATTGGTTCAGGGATCCTAAGTACAAGGATGTGCTTGACTATATTCAATCTGTCGGTTGCGATTATTATTTTGAGTATATTCCCCTTACTCGCTTGGGCCTGCCTGTGCCTGAAGAACTCATAGAAGATTGATATGGCCAAAAAGATAAATTTACAACCTGAAAACTTTGAACTTGAAACAACCACGGTATGGGCCTTTCCTAACAGGGGGAAGTGGGCCACACACGACGCTAAATATCGCGGTAACTGGTCACCATATGTGCCGAGGAATATAATATTGAGATATTCCAAAGAGGGAGACATTGTTTTAGATCAGTTTGTTGGTGGTGGTACAACTGCGGTAGAATCAAAACTTACGAAGCGTAACTTTATCGGGGTTGATATAAATCCTACTGCCGTAGAACTATCAAAGAATAAATGTAATTTCGAATTTGAAGGCGACGCAACCATAGATATTAGTGTGGGAGATGCACGCAAACTTTGTTTGGATAATGAAAGTGTAGATCTTATTTGCACCCATCCGCCATATGCGGATATCATTCATTATAGCGAAGGTATTGATGGGGATTTATCGTTACTGCCGATGAAAGAGTTTTTATCCCAGATGAAATATGTCGCCGATGAAAGCTACCGTGTATTAAAGCGCGACAAATTCTGCGCAATTTTAATGGGGGATACACGCAAAAAAGGCATGGTTCAGTCTCTTGCCTTTGAAACGATGAGGATGTTTGAATTAGCTGGGTTTAAGCTTAAGGAAATTATAATTAAAGAACAGCATAACTGCAAAGCTACGGGGTATTGGAAAACTAATAGCATTAAATATAATTTTTTGCTGTTGGCGCACGAGTATCTGTTTGTGTTTAAAAAATAGAAGGCAGAGTAATACTTTGTCCGCGGGGCGAATACAATATCAAAAAAGTATTCACGGGGGCGGATATGTTGAAGTATTCCCGCGTCGCGGCGGAGGCGGCGCTCAAAGATTTAGGCACGGACGAGCAGGGGCTTTCCCCCGCGGAGGCGGCCGCAAGACTGCAAAAGTATGGCCCCAACGCCATTGAAAAGACCAAAAAGAACAACATTTTCGCGCTGTTTTTGTCACAGTTCGGCGACGTGATGACCCTTCTGCTCGTCGCCGCGGCGGCAATTTCGGGCGCGATTGCCTTTATCTCGCGCGACTTTTCCGATTTTACGGACACCATAATCATAATAGCCATCATCGCCCTCAACGCCGTTGTCGGCACCATTCAGCAGTATAGGGCGGACAAGGCGATAGAGAGCCTTAAAAAACTGTCCACGCCCACGGCCGTTGTGGTGCGCGGTGGAAAGACAATAAAAATACCCGCCGCCGATCTGACCGTCGGGGATATAGTCAGACTGGAGGAGGGCGACCTTGTGCCCGCCGATTGCCGCATACTAACGGCCGTATCGCTCAAGGCTGACGAATCCGCCCTCACTGGCGAATCGGCCGCCGTCGACAAGCGCGACGGCATTATTGCGGATAAAAAGACTCCGCTGGGCAGTACCTTCAATATGCTCTTCTCCTCAACCTTCATTGTGCGCGGCAACGCCGCCGCGGTGGTGACGGGGGTGGGGCGCAACACCCAGATCGGCGCCATCGCCGATATGCTGGAGGGCGAAAGCAAGGGCAAGACGCCGCTCGAAAAAAGTCTCGACAGGCTCGGCAAGGTCATCTCGGCCTTTGTCCTCGTCGTCGCGGCGGTCATCTTCATATTTTCGGCCTTCACGCGCGGCGAAATACTGCGCTCGTTCATGACCTCGGTTGCCATAGCCGTTGCCGCCATTCCCGAAGGTCTGCCCGCCGTCGTCACCATAATAATGGCCCTGGGCGTCACGCGCATGAGCCGCAAAAACGTCGTCATACGCAAGCTCAAGGCGGTTGAAACGCTGGGCGGTTGCACCTGCATATGCACCGACAAGACGGGCACCCTCACGCGCAACAAGATGGAGGTAAAGTCTGCATGGCTGTGCGGCGACGAGGATAACTTTCTGTCCTGCATGACGGCCTGCAACAACGCAAAGGGCAGTGTGGGCGACCCCACCGAGGTGGCCCTTATAAATTACGCGCACTCGCGCGGGTTTGACCGCACCTTTACGCGCATCGGCGAAAACCCCTTTTCGTCCGAACGCAAGATGATGAGCGTGGAGGTGGCGGGCGGCATAACCTATGTAAAGGGCGCGCCCGATATTTTGATAAAGGCCTGCACATATGTGGCAACCAACGACTCCTTCCGTCCCATAACCGAGGGCGACAGGGGCGCCGTGGCGGCCAGAAATGCCGTCATGTCGGACGAGGCCATGCGCGTACTCGCCTTTGCATACAAGCGGGGCGCGGGAGAAAATAACCTCATATTTTTAGGCCTTGCGGGAATGGCCGACGGGCTCAAGAGCGGAGTTAAAGAGGCGGTGGAGGAGTGCCGCCGCGCGGGCATAACCACCGTAATGATCACGGGCGACCACGCCCGCACCGCGCTGGCAGTGGCAAAGCAGGCGGGAATATGCTCAGACCCCGCGTTCGTGTTTTCGGGCGAACAGCTCGACGGCATGACCAGGCGCGACCGCGCCGAGGCCATCCGCCGCGGCAGGGTGTTCGCAAGAGTTACGCCCGCGCATAAGAATTTAATAGTCAAAATCAAGAAGAACGCGGGCGAGGTGGTGGCTATGACGGGTGACGGGGTAAACGACGCGCCGTCCATAAAGTCGGCCGATATCGGCGTTGCAATGGGCATCAGCGGCACCGACGTGACAAAGAGCGTGGCCGATATGGTCATTGCCGACGACTGCTTCACCACGATAGTCTCTGCCGTGCGCGAGGGCAGGCGCATCTCGGCCAACATCAAAAAGACGATAAACTTTTACCTCTCCACGAACCTGGCCGAAGTTCTGGCCATACTCATCGCCACAATCGCCTTTGCCGGCAGTGATTTTCTGCTCTCCACCCAGCTGTTGTGGATAAACCTCATAACCGACTCCTTCCCCGTGCTGGCGCTCGGCGTGGAGAAGGGTGATCCCGACTCTATGACCCGCCCGCCCGAACGTGCGGAGAGGGCCATCCTGAACAGAAGTTCTCTCCTGTCAATAGCCTGTTCGGGGGCATATATATGCTGGGTAACGCTGTTTGCATATGCGTTTGCGCTGTATAACTTCGGCAACGCCGTCGCCACCACAATGGCCTTTATGACGGTGTCCTTTGCGGAGCTCTTCCACGCCTTCAATGTGCGCAGCGAGCGCCGCTCGGCCTTCGGGCGGGGTGCGCTCTCCAACAAGGTGTTGCTGGGCACCGTAATCGCGGGTGTGGCGGCCAATATAATTCTCTGTATCAGCCCGCTCGCGGGGGCTTTCGGCATAGCGCCGCTATCGGCCTGGCAGTGGGCGGTCGTGTTCGGGCTCTCCCTGTCGGTGGTCATTTTTGGTGAAATTTACAAATTTTTGTCGCGTGTTGTGCGCTCGCGCGGCGCGCGCACAACGCGCAGCATCCGTACAGACCGAAAAACCGCGCGAAAAATGTAAAAAAATATGTATAATCTCCGCATAAGGGTATTTTCTGAATTGACAACGCGGCAATTAATACTGTAAAATAATCGCGTAAAAAAACGGTCGGCGGAGGGGTTTTTGTCTTTCGCCGCTTGTTATGCGGAGGAAGAAGATGAAGTTGGTTTTTGGCAAAAAGGCCCTCGCACTCGTCACTGCCGCCTGCGCGGCTTCGACTTCTGCGGTAGGCTTTGCGGCGTGGTATGTTTCGGGGCCTTCGGAGTATTCCTTTTCGGGCAATGTTCAGATTGAAGATGTAATAGGTAATATTGCCAATGTGGAGATAGGCGAGGGACAGGAGCTGCAGTCGGTACGCTACACTGCGCCTGAAGAGGCAATCAATTCGGGCACCTGGCTGTACTCCGATACCGATGTGGAGGAGTGCGAAAACCTCACGCTCGTTTATAACTTCACGTTTACGGGCGTAACTTCCAGCTCGGCCTTTACCATGGCCGTTTCGGCGGTGGACAGCAAGAGCGGGGTTATGTTCGAATCGCAGTTCGGCGGCGCAACAAGAGAGGCAAGCTACTCCGCCGCGGTGGAGGCGGGGTATATTGTCGACGCCTCCGAGGCAAGCATAGAAGTCGATCTCAGTGCCAACTCCGAGAAAGGCGAAATATCCTATTCGACTTCGGACGGCGTCTTTTCTTTTTCGGGTGCGTTGGAAGAGTATTTCGCTACTGTCACGATACAATTCTCCTGGGGAGAGATATTCGGATACGAAAATCCCTATTTTACATATGTCGGGCTGACGGATGCCGAAGAGCGCGCAGCCGCGGCCGACACGCTCGACTATATCGCTGCCTGCCTTGAAGGGGTCACGTATAGCATTACCTTCGAACCTATAGTAAATCAAGGCTGATGGGAAGGGTTCTTCTGATTATTGCCGCGGTGTTCGGAGTGCTGACTTTGGTGTGCGTAACGGCGCTCTGCCGCACGTGCGCAAAAGAGCATTGCGGGCGCATAGCGCAGGGCGAATTGGATGAAAAACTTACCTCGCGCACCCGCCATCCCAAATCGGCATTTGCGGCAAGGGTAGTCGGATTTGTTTTTGCGGGGCTGATTGCCACAGCGGCGCTCCTTTCGGCTGTACAGACGGTTGCAATCAGGGTTTCGGGCGGAAAGATGCTCCTTCCATATGCCGCGCTGGCGGTCGGTTCGGGTTCTATGAGCTATGTGGCCGAAGGTTACGCCCTGCCCGATGGCGCCGTGGGAGGCTTTGATGCGTACGAACTTGTGTTTATCCGCAGGGCGGATGAGGCTGAGCTCTCCGCGGGCGATGTAATTGCCTTTTACAATTCGGAAGGTACGCTCATTATACACAGAATAACCGAGGTGTTCAGGGTTGCCGGTCAAACTTTTTATAATACGCGCGGCGATGCCAACACCGCGGCCGACAGGGAGGCTGTGGGTTATTCCTCCGTCGTGGGCAAATATACGGGCGCAAGCGTGCCGTATGTCGGGGCGGCGGTTATGTTTTTGCAGTCCTGGGTGGGGCTTATCACGCTTGCGGCGGTGGTTTATATTGTGTGCGTGTATGATTTTTATGCCAGAAAGATCTCGGCCGCCGTGCGCGAGAGGCTGTTGGCAATAGATGGCGAAAAATAATTTTGCTTAAATTTTTGCAAACGAATAAATAAAGTTTTGACAAAGCTTGTAAATTGTGTTATATTGATTTAGCTTTGATAAAATTTCACGGGCCTGCGGATGTACCCAAGTGGCTCAAGGGGCTCCCCTGCTAAGGGAGTAGTGCGGGAAACCGCAGCGCGAGTTCAAATCTCGCCATCCGCGCCAAAGCGGCGGAAAGGACTTTGTCCTTTCCGCCGCTTTGGCGTTGTCGTTGAATATTGGCGAGATTTGAGGGTGGAGGTGCGAGCGGGAGCGAGCAGTTTGCGTGCGGCGGTTGGGAAGGAAGAGAGTCGGAACGCAAACAAAACAGTGGACACCCACT
>DVNU01000026.1 GCA_018714165.1 Candidatus Coproplasma excrementipullorum
TGAACCGAGCGAACAGCCCTTTGAGTTTGCCGAAGAGGTTGTGGGCGGCGCCGTGCCCAAGCAGTACATACCCGCCGTTGAAAAGGGCATAACCGAGTGCCTTTCTAACGGCGTGCTTGCGGGATATCCCGTAATGAACATAAAGGCCGTGCTGTATGACGGCAGCTATCACGACGTGGACAGCTCCGAGGCGGCATTCAAGGCGGCGGCCGAGATTGCCTTTAAAGAGGGAATGAAGAACGCCAGCCCCACCATTTTAGAGCCCATATGCAAGATGAGAATAGCCGTGCCCGAAAAGTATCTGGGCGACGTGTTGGGCGATCTGACAAAGCGCCGCGGCAGAATAATTGTTATGGACGCAAAGGACGATTTGCAGATTATAACCGCCGACGCGCCCCAGGCCGAAATACTCACCTACGCCACGGCTCTGCGCTCGATGACCCAGGGCAGGGGCAAGTTCACCTCCACCTTCGACCGCTACGAGCAGGCGCCCGAAAACGTAATACAAAGTTTGATAAAGCAATAAAAATTTTGGCGGCGCGGGCTATGCCCGCGCCGCATTGATGCGCATATATGCCGCGGCGAACGCAGTTCGCCGCGGCATTTCTTTAAAATTTATTAATACATTTTGCCTAACTTATAAGCAGACTTCTGCCACCGTTGCGCGGGCAGTTGTTGGCCTCAAGGAACTTTACGTAGTCCTCTTTGGGCAGGGGTCTGGAGTAGTAATAGCCCTGCAGATAGTCACAGCCCAGCGCGTCGAGCGCCTTGACCATCTCCTCGGTCTCCACGCCCTCGGCCACAATCTTTGTGCCCAGGCTGTGGAGCATTGGCATGTAGTGCTGCAGAATAGGCTCGTACTTGTGCGTCTTCATATACGCCCACACGAGCGAACGGTCGAGCTTTACTATGTCGAAGGGGAAATTGATTAAGAATTCAACCGAGGAAAAGCCGGTGCCGAAGTCGTCGAGCGAGATGGTGAAGCCGTTGGAGTGAAGCTCGTTGAGCCGCTGTTGCAGGAGCGCATACGACTTGGCCGAGGCCGTTTCGGTAATTTCAAGATTGACCATGCCGCGCGGCACGCCGTATTCCTTGAGTATGCGCTGAATGTCCTCTATCACGTCGGGCTGAAGGCACTGGATAACGGAGAGGTTTACGTCTATAAACTGAACGCCGTAGTCCTGCGGCTTATACTGCATTATGAATTTGCAGACTTCGGTGACGACCTGCCTGCCCACCTCCACTATGGTGCCGTTCTTCTCGGAAATGGGAATAAACTCGTCGGGCGGGATAAAGCCCAGCTCATCGTCCTTGAGCCTGACAAGCGCCTCGCAGCAGTTGAATTTTTTATTCTTTAAGTCGTAAATGGGTTGATAGCAGACCTGAAAGGAGCGCTGTTTTATCGCCTTCTGAATGGCGTAGTCCACTTGCTCGCGCCGTTCAACGCTCTCCACCGCCTCCCTCGTCGCCTCAATTACGGCGTCCTTGCCCGAAATTTTTTCGCGGTAGAACTTTAAGATATTCTCTATATCCGAAAACTTTGTGGCCACGTCGGGAAAACAGATGAGCACGGCGACGTTGTCGACGGGAACGGACACGGAGCCGATGAGATAATTTTCGGAAATGGCAGAAATATATCTGCCATAAAATTGTTCGTACTGTTCGCGCGTGTTGAACACCACTGCGAAGCGGGCCTCGCCCGTGCGGTAGACGTATGTAGTTTTGTCTGTAATGTCGTTCAGGCGGGCGGCGGTGGCCTTTATTACCTCGTCCGAGCCCTGGCCCCAAAGCGCATTTATGGCGTTTATGTTTCTTATTCCCGTTACAAACAGCCAGAACGAGCGGCGCGAAGCTATCTGCAACCTTACAAAATCCTTGAAGGCCTGATAGTTGAAAAGTTGAGTAATCCCGTCGATTTCGTCCTTGGGGTTGCGCAGAGTGGCATATATGAGCATGACAGCTACGGCCAACGCAAAGGCCGTGACCTGCGCCTGCGTGAATGTCTGCACGACGGTTGCCGCGACGTTGAATGCAATGAAAACGAAGATATTTACCTGCCTGCGCGCAGTAAGGACACAGCGATTTATAAAGACATACGCGGCGGCCACGGCCAGAGCTATGTAGTGTTCGATGAACATACATAAAATTACCGTATCGGTGGCGCCTTCGGGCAGAAGATCTCTGAAACAATATATCGCTATTGAGACGCCTGTTACGGCGATGATGGCGACGGACGCGGCCACGAATGATTTGGGAAAAGCCCTGTTTTCGTAGCACTCCGAAACGACGTACAACATAAATACTATGCCGACTGAGTGCACGGCGATGACCATCACCATTACGACAAAATAGAACAGCCCGACGGATATTCCGCCCACATATGCGAGCACCACGTATACAAGGTTGGTGGCCGCAGAGGCAAGCAGAGTCCACATCAGAGCCTGGAACAGCTTTTCCGTGCGGGTATGTATGCGCCTTACGCTGTAATAATTGGCCATGATTACGGCACAGATTATTATGGCGCAGGCATCGAAGCCCATTGAAAAATAATTGATTGCAGAATCCATCCGGATTCCTCCTTTACGCGGCGCTTGCCGCGCCGCGCTGAGCAGTCGCGGCTCATTAATCGCTTGTGGCGAGAGCCGCGCGCAGATAGTCGCTGGAGAGTATCATCCCGCCGCCTATAACGGCGCAGAGAGAGGGCTCCTCGCTTTCGTTTACGGCAATGCCCAGCTTTTTGGAGATATATCCGGGCAGCCCGTCCATCTTTGCCAGCCCGCCGGAAAGGTAAATTCCGCCGTGCATCACGGCAGAGGCCACCTCGGCCGGAAGCTTGGACATAACCAGCGTTACATACTCCAGTATTTTATCTACATAGAGGGTGATAACCTCCTCTATCTGAGATGAATTTACGGCCACCGACGACGGCGTGCCGCCGTCCAGCGAACGGCCGTCGACCACCGTCATTTTGTTGTCATCCTCCAGAAGGCTCCCGACGGTGTTTTTGAGGCGCTCGGCCGTGAGCGCGCCTATCTTTAAACGGAATTCTTCGGCCATATAGTCCATCAGGTGCACGTCAATATTGCCGCCTCCGAGATTGACGGACAGCCCCGCAATTATTCCGTCGAGAGAGACAACGGCGATATTGGTTATGCCGTAACCTATATCAAGACAAAACACGGGCGTCGTCTCGGAGAGGGTTACGTTGTGACCGAGCACGGCGGCGAAGGGCGTCTGCGTGAAACAAGTGCGGCCTATGCCGCAGTCGTAGGCGACGTCGAGATACTTTTCCTTGAGCTCCTGCTTTGCGCCGCAGGGGAGCACGAACATCACCTCGCAATTTTTTGCCTTGCGGCGGGGCACTTCCACCTTTTCCAGAAAATACTCCAACAGCGCCGAAAGCAGCCGGGGATGGGCGATGTCGCCCTCGGTTACGGGGTTGATTATGCGCGTGTTCTGCGCCGCCTTGCCGGAAAGGGCGCGCGCCCTGTCGCCAAAGGCCTTATAGTGCACCTCGTCGCCCTCCCTTTCGACGGCGACGCAAGTAGCCTCGGCCAGCACGACGCCGCAGCCGGGCATATATATTTTTGTTATGAAAGATCCTATGTCTATTGCCAGTCTCATCATTGGGATATCTTCTCCAGCATTTCTTTTAAAAGCGCAACGGGCATACCAACTACATTGGTGTAACTGCCGAAGTATTCCTTTACTATGCCCTCGTCCTGTATGCCGTAACTGCCGGCCTTATCGAGCGGCGAGCCGCCGTCGACGTAAATTTTTATAAACTCGTCGGAGAGAATGTTGAACCTCACCTCGGTCCTGTCAAAATCAGTAAGCTTTTTGTCGCCGCAACGCACGCACACGCCCGTAATGACGAAGTGCGTCTTGCCCGACAGCCTCTTTAGCGTGTTAAAGGCATCATCCCTGTTTTTTGGCTTGCCCAATATTTCGCCGTCGAACACGACTATCGTGTCACATCCGATGACGGTTGCATCGGGATGGGAAGCAAAGACCTCGTCGCACTTGTGCTCGGCGAGGCCGCAGGCTATCTGTTCGGGAAAGAGGGACAGATTGACCCGCTCCGCGCCCGCGGCGGGCACGACTTCGAAGTCGGAAAGTATTTGTTTTAACAGCTCGCGCCTGCGCGGCGAAGCTGAGGCAAGTATGTATTTCATAAATTAGGGGTTAGGGGTCAGGGACGGCGGGAAGTTTGAAAAGTGTTTGCCTGTGCGCACCCCTTTGATATAATTTTAATGCCGCCGTAAGCGGCGGCATTTATTTTATAAAATTTCGAGATTTTTGCGGAAGGCCTTCCTGAACTCCGTTCCAGCCGCCATGGCATCGCGGATTTCGAGGCTTGCGTCGCCTTCAACCTCGGTCTTCATTATTACCGAATCGCCGAGAATGTCGCAGTTGATACCCTTGATTGTGCCAGAATTGGATCTGTCGAGACTTTCGGCTATGCGGAGCATGACGCCCAGCCTCTTTACGATTTCGATGTCGTCCTCGTGCAGGATATCGCGGTAGCGGTTCCAGTCGTAGAGGTTGATGTCCTCCTTCTTATGGCAGCATGCCGTGAATGCGGCCAGCACTATCTCCCTGTGGGTGACGCCGTAGAGGGTGGAATTTAAAATCATATAGCAACTGTGGCGCTGGTGGTTGTAGTATTTGATGCGCATGCCGCAGTCGTGCAGCATGGCGGCGATTTTGAGCACTTTGAGGTACTGTCTGGGGAACTTGTGCAGAACCCTGAGCTGTTTGAAGAGCTGAATGGACAGGTTGACCACATGCTCTACGTGCTTTTCGTCACAGTTGTAGTACTTGACCAAAGTGGTGAGCGAGTAGTTCATAACGTCCGAAATGGGTTTTTCAACCGTGCCGGGCAGGGCCTGGTTGAACATTATGCCCTCCCTCAATCCCGAACCGGAGATGGTGAAGCCGGGCAGGTTAAGATAGGTTATGAACGACTTGATTATTGCCAGCGCCGCGGGGAGAATGTCCGCACGCTCGGCCGAGAGGCCCTTTATCTTCTTTTTCTTGTCGAGGTCTAAAACCTTTATCATGTCGTACAGAGGTATAAAATCCTCAGACAGCATATTGAAGTTGTGCACCGTATCCAGGGGGTACTTGTGCACTATCTTGCTTATTTTGAAAATATTGCGGAAACTCCCGCCAACGCCTATCATCTGCACGTCGGGGTCAAGCTGGGTAAGCCATTCGAGGCCCTTGAGCTGTTCGGTAAAGAACGCCTCCATCTTGGCGGCCTGTTCTTCGGGCTTCGAGCCGTCGCGGGCGAACAGGTCTGTAAGCGTGACGGCGCCGAAGGGCAGAGTGGCATAGTTGAGCATATTCCTGCGGTTGTAGTATACAATCTTGGTTGCTCCGCCGCCGATCTCCAAAATTATGCCCTTGGGGATATCCATAGAGTTGATGACGCCGCGGTATACAAACGTAGCCTCCTCCTCGGCAGAGAGAACGCGGAGCTTTATGCCGCAGCTTGCCTGGATTTCATCGAGGAAGGAACGCTGATTTTTTGCACGGCGGACAGCTTCGGTGGCAACGGCGATTATGCGCGTAACGCCGCTTGCGTCGCAAAGTTTTTTGAACATTCTTAAAGTTTTGATTGTCTCTGCTACGCGCTGAGGCTTCAAAAAGCCGTCGCGCTCCATGTCCTGACCGAGACGAACGCTCTCTTTGAGTTCGTCCATAACCATAAAATATCCGTCCGCAAACAGATTGACTATCACCAGGCGCGCGGAATTAGAGCCGAGATCGATAATACCGATTTTTTCCAAAATTAACACTTCCTTAACAAATTATCCATGGTAAAGCGCGCGCGTGAAATGCGCATTTTTTTCGCGGGCGCTAAGGCATTTTACGCGGAGCGGAGTATTTCCCCGCCCTCATAGCCGCATAAAAGTATATTGTTTCCACTATGTGGAATTATAGCACAAGCAATCTACTTTGTATAGATGTTTTAAAAATTTTTGTGCAACTTGCACAAAAAAATTTTTGCACCTGTTAACTTTAAACGCCAAAATGTCTGCCGTACGGCAAATTCACATATCCTTTACGGCCCTGTGCGTGAGCGGACACACCTTTTCGGGGCAGAGCTGCTTTAAAGGCCCGGTGACAAACTGACGGTCTGAATACAGCGGGTGGGGAATGGCAAGGCCGTCCTCGGCAATGACTTTGTCGCCAAAGAAAATAATGTCGATGTCGATAGTTCTGTCGCCCCAGCGCTCGTTACGGACGCGGCCGAGGTGCGCCTCTATTGTATGTATCTTATCGAGAAGCGCGCGGGGGGTGAGGAAGCAGTCGAGCTCGGCCGCGCAGTTGACAAATTCGTTTTTAGCCACGCCGCCGACGGGCGCCGTCCTGATCATCGAAGAGGTGCGCAAAACTTCCACGCCGCGCAAAGCCGAAAGCTTGCCGATGGCGGACTTGATTGTCCTTTCCCTGTCGCCCTGGCTGGAGCCGAGCGAGAGATACACCCTGTTGCGCTCGGCATAGTAGCTGACGGAGATGTTGCCGAATTTTGCCTTTACGGGCGCCTGGGGCTTGCTCAATTTTACCTCTATCGAAGTTACGCGGGCAAAGTTTTCCAGAATGGAGAAGGCGCACTCGCGGGCAAGGGCCTCGATGAGGTTGTAGCTCTTTGCCGTAGCCACCTTTGTGACGGTCGCGCAGACTTCGGAATAGTTGACCGTCTTTGCAAGGTCGTCGCGCAGGGCCGCCTCCTCGCAGTCGGCCTGCATGGTAATGTCGAAAAGGAAGGGCTGGGGATTGCTCTTCTCCTCGGCGAGGACGCCGTGCGTTGCCATAATCTCAAGGGCTGAAATTTCAATTTTCATAAGCTTTTGTAATCTCCTCAACATTTTGTTTTACATCGTGCACCCGCACGAAGAGTATTCCGTTCTTTGCCGCCGCGCGCGTGGCCGCAAGCGTCTGGGGCAGCCTGTCCTCCACCTTGCCGCCGAACAGCGATT
Source organism: Candidatus Coproplasma excrementipullorum (assembly GCA_018714165.1). GTDB lineage: Bacteria > Bacillota > Clostridia > Christensenellales > Borkfalkiaceae > Coproplasma > Coproplasma excrementipullorum. Next base: position 6,990 of record DVNU01000026.1, read on the forward strand.
TGCGGCTGCAACCCAAAAGCAGGGGATAGCCCAGCGCCTTGAGTCTGCCGTAACCTTTGAGGAGAGCTAAGTTCTGCTCCCTGCTCTTGGCAAAGCCGATGCCGCCGTCCAGGCAGATTTTGTCGCGGGATATGCCGCACTCTTCGGCAAGATTAGCCTGCCTTATTAAAAATTGTTCGACGGGGGGAAAGACGTCGCCCTCCACGGACACAGTGCTGTTGTGCATAATGCACACCGAGGCGCCGCGGGCGCTTATGACCCGCCTCATCTCCTCTTCGCGGGAGAGACCCCACACGTCGTTTATCATATGCGCGCCGGCATCGAGGGCAAACTGCGCGACGGAGGCGTAGTATGTGTCCACCGAAACGGGAATGTCGAACTCGCGCACAATTGCCGAGAGCGGCTTTTCGAGGCGGGCAATCTCCTCCTCCGCGCCCACTTCGGCGTAGCCGGGACGGGTGGACTGCGCGCCCAGATCGAGCACGGCCGCCCCCTCTTTTATTGCGCGTTCGGCGGCAAACAGCGCACCGTCGGCCGACGCCCTGCTGTCCTTCCAGAAAGAATCGGGCGTGAGGTTGATTATCGCCATCACATAGGTGTAGTTTTGAAACCTTTTATTGCCGATTATCATTTTATGAGCGCCAGAACCTCCGTCTTTTTATCCCGGGGGAAGTCGCCCAGCGTCACATACGAAATTGTCTTGCTGCCCGCCTTTTTTACGCCGCGGCAGGTCATGCAGGTGTGCTCGGCCTCGCACCAGACGAGCACGCCCTTGGGCGAAAGGTGGCGCATTATCTCCTCGGCAATCTGCCTCGTGAGCTGTTCCTGAAGCTGAAGGCGGGCGGCGCAGATATCTACGCACCGCGCCAGCTTTGAAAGCCCCACCACCTTTTTATCGGGAATGTAGGCTATGGCTATTCTGCCGAAGAAGGGCATTAAATGGTGCTCGCACATCGACGAGAAGCATATGTCCTTTTCGATGACGATGTCGCCGCCGTCGACCGAAAAGGTCTTTGACAGCTCCTCCTTTGCATCCCTGCCCATGCCCGAAAGCAGCTGGGCGTACATATCGGCCACGCGGCGGGGCGTATCTTTGAGCCCTTCGCGCGTCCTGTCCTCGCCGATTGCGTCGAGGAGATCCTCTATTGCCTTTATTGCCTTTGCTCTATCCAATTTGCGACCTCCTTTAAGATGGTGAACGATCCGCACGCGACTATGGTGTCATTTGCCGCCTGCTCAAGTGCCGAGGGTATATCTTCGCACTGCCTCACGTTGGCGAAGGCCGAAAAGGCTTCGCGTTCGGCAGCAATGTCCATTGCGCGCGGCCCCGGTGCGGCGACGAGTAAAATCTGCTCAAAATGCGGACCCAGAATGGCGGCACACTCGCCCACACGCTTGTCTGAAAGACAGGCAAATATGAGCGTTTTGGGGCCCTTTTCAAACTCCAACCGTTCAATGAGCGGCGCGAATGCGGCGGGGTTGTGGGCGCCGTCCAATATATATGTGCGGCCGCCCTCAGACACCGTCTGCACGCGGCCGCGGAGCTCTGCCATCTCCAGCCCCCTCTGAACGGCGCCGTCGGGTATGCCCAGCATATGGGCGCACTCTATGGCGAGTGCGGCATTGTACGCCTGTTCTATGCCGAAGAGCTTTATGCGGTACTCCCTGCCGTTGTACAAAAAGGTCGTGCCCTGCGGCGAGCGGGATAGTATTTTTATGTCCCTCCCCGCTATTATTGACGAACGGGCGGCAAAATAGTCGGCCGCCTCCGCGGGGAGATTTGCGGGAACTATGGAGGGACATTTGTTAATTATGCCGCCCTTGTGGCGACAGATGTCCATTATGCTGTCGCCGAGAACGTCTGTGTGTTCGGGTGAAATTGACGTAATTATTGCCGCACACTTGGCGCCGACGGCGTTTGTAGCGTCGTATAGGCCGCCGAGGCCGCACTCGAGCACGCAGTATTCGCACCCCTCGTCAGCAAACATTTTAATGGCGGCGCACACCTCGTATTCGAACCGCGAGGGTTTATCGGGCATATCCGAGGCCAGCGATATTGCCTCGGACATATGGCGCGAAAAGACCTCCTCCGCGGCAGGCAGACCGTCGATGCAGAACTGTTCCCCGTAGCAAAAAACGGCGGGCGAGGTAAGCGTGCCCGTGCGCTTGCCGCAGGCTATGAGAATGTCCGTGAGCATAGCGCACACCGACCCCTTGCCGTTGGAGCCGGCGACGTGGATTATTTTAAGTTTTTTATCGGGATTGCCCAGGCGGGCGAGCAACTCTTTTGCGCGCTCCGTGCCGAACTTACTGCCCTCTCTTTTGCCTATCTTTAATTCTTCCATAAAAAAATGGGCGCCATTGCGCCCGTAAACACTGCATTTTTGGACGCGCACAGCTACCGCGGGAGAAAGCTCCCTTCGTGCACGGGCTGTCCTACCCGCGCCACTTTACGCAACTGTACATGATGTATTAACGCTCGTTGTGCACTGGAGGCCGTGCACCAACTCGCCGTTATTTTAGGGCGTTGCCCTCGTCGGCGCAATCTTATCCCGCCCTACATTTATATAATTGCGCCGCCTTCACCTACTGAGGCGCAGGTATGCGCAAATTGGGTTGCGCGGCGTGAAGATGCGACTTCACTTGCGCCGTTAATTTATTTAAGAAATCAATTCGCCTTATGGCATAAATTCCTTGCGCCGTTATTATTATAGCAAGTCTACTAAATTATAGCACGTTTGGGGCGGATTTGCAATAATATTTTGCCAAAATTTATACATACTGTTTACATATGGCGCTCATTTTTATAAGGACGGCGATAATATTTTTAACCCTGCTGTTGTGTATGCGGCTGATGGGCAAGAGCCAGATAGGCGAAATGCAACCCTTTGAATTTGTTATAACCATGCTCATCGCCGAGCTGGCCTGCATACCCATGGCCGACAGCTCCATTCCGCTGATGTACGGCATAATATCCGTCGTGACGATCTTCATACTCCACCAGGTGGTGTGGCTGATGGACTTGTGGTTCAAGCCTATGAAGACGATAATCTGCGGCAAGCCCTCGCTGGTGATCACGCGCGATGGCGTGGACAGCTACCAGCTGAGGAAGAACAACCTGGACGTTTCCGACCTGATTGAGAGTATGCGTGTGGCGGGGTACTTTAATTTAGACGACGTATACTATGGTCTGTACGAGGCCAACGGCTCCTTTTCGGCGCTTGAGCGCGAGCAAAAGACAAACTCACTGCCCGTGCTCGTCATTGACAACGGACGGGTGGACAAAACCAATCTTAAAATTTCGGGCATCACGCAGGAGAGCCTGCAAAAATTTTTGAAGGAGCGCAAGGTCAGACCCAGGCAGGTGCTGGTTATGACAGTGGACGGAAACGGGCGGGTGTACTTCCAGAAAAAAGGCAAGCCATATTCGATAGAGCGCATTGAGGTCGGCGAACAATGGTAAAATCAATAATATATACGCTTGTGGCGGCGGCGCTGTGCGCGGGATTTTTTATATTTACGGAGATATATGTCAGCCAACAGTTTTCGTACGTATACGGCGCGGCGGAGGAACTGTACCTCAAGGTTGAAGAGGGCGAGGCCACCGCAAGCGACGCGGAGGCAGTCAGTCTTTTATGGGAGGACAAAAAGAGCAAACTGCACGTGTTCATTCCCCACAACGACATCGCACAGATAGACTATTACTTGACCGAGGCGGGCGGGCACATACGCGACGGCGAATACGGCCTGGCACTATCCAAGCTGGAGGTTGTAAAACACCTGGCACTCTCCCTCCCCTCGGCATACTCGGTAAGATTGGAGAATGTATTCTAGTTAACAAAAGTGGTGGCTTGGCCGAAGCCGTCCACTTTTCGTTAGTTTTAGAGGCTCTGCCTCCCTTGCCGCGATACTTTGAGTGCCCACAATTATATAATCGCGGCAATTCCCTCCGCTGTGCGGACAAGTGCTGCTCTGCCGAGGCTCCCAAAGGGAAACAGCAGTAAGACAGAGCCGCCCGTTGTCCGCGCGAAACCGCGCGAGACACGTTCGACTTTGCTCAGTATAACAATGAGCGGCGACGGACAATAGGACGTGGCAAACAATGGTGGCAACTCATAATTAAAAAAACGGAGCCGGAGCTCCGTTTTTTATCTTTTATCAGTTTTCATCGCTGTAGACGTCGATGTTCTTATCGTCCGTGATGTCTACGCGAACGCGTTCGGGAGTAGTCCCGCCGCTCTTGTTCTTTTTGCGGCGCACAAGCCAGATGATGAGCACGGCTACACCGCCTATAACTGCCAGACCGAGCACGCACATCGCCACGATGAACACGATCTGCCAAGCGGTGCCCATTCTCGTCCACCAGGTTGAGGTATCCTCCGGATAGGCCTGCATATATGTTGAGCGGAAGGATTCGATGAGCCCCTCGCTGTCGTCCTCGGTCATCACGCCGAAGAGCGCGTAATAGTACTGCTGTCTGTTGGAGTGAACCTCCCCGCCGTTTACCGTGCGCACGTCGTCGGCATATTCGGCCCAATCGCCCTCGGCATTGCAGAAATCTAGGTAAATTTGTGCGCTCTCATCCGAATAGAGATATTCGATATCGCGATCCTCGATGTCGACATAGGCCTGCCTGAGCTCTTCAAGATAGCCGCTGTCGCCGGTATAGAAGGCATAGCGGAGCGCGTTGGGCAGATTTTCGTAGGCATCGGTTTCGCCGTCAGAATTGGTGACGTCCTCATAGTCGTCGGTGATCTTTTCGGAAATACTTTCGTATTGATCGTTGTAGTCCTCAAGTTCGGCGTTTGACATCATATCGCCGTCGGCAGACGAGAGGTCGCACGCCATTATATAGTCGTAGTCCGTCATGCCCTCGGTTTCAGAGGCAAACAGGATTACGTTGCCCACAAATTCAGGCATATACCAGCTTGAATTGGCGTCGAGATCGAGTATCCGCACCTCGGTATACTTTTTATCGTTGAGGGGCAGTCTGTTGGGACGGTAATTGTCAGAATCGGTGCTGAGCGCGATGCGGTAGAAGGTGTAGCCCGTGCCGCCGGAGAGGGAATAATATACGTAAGTTTCAGTCTCGGTGCCGTTGCCCGCGGAGTTGGCCGTCGTCTCCTCCCTTACTGCAAGGATTGTGGCCTCGCCGCTGTCGGTTACGACAAATTCATTGTCGAGCTGACCGTTGATAAACTGACCGAGTTCGAGGCCGTTGTCGCCGCTGTAGAGCACCCAGTTCTCATCCTGACCGCTTGCATTTTTAAGCGTGACAAAGGTATAGTCTACTTCGTCGTCGGTGATAAGAAGGCGATTGTTAATGAGGTCGTCGTTGGCGTCGATGGCGTTCCAGGCAGACACCACGCCGCCGCTCTGACTGTCGGCCACGTCGGAAACATCGAGGAAATACAGGCCCGCCGCCGAATCGAGCGACTGCTGAACCGTGAAGGTAAGCCTGCCGTCCTTGTAATATGAAAGGGCGTAAGTTGAATCTGCGCGGTCAACGGTGTAGGGCGAGCCGGTAGGCGTAGATTCGGCAGTCCAGCCGTAGTTGAACTGGCTGTATCTGCTTGCGTTTGCAAGATTGCCTATACCGTCATAGACGAGGTCGCCGCAGTTCACATAGAGAGGATTTTCCTCTGCGTTGTAGTCGGCAACATACGAAAAATCGTATTCATTGGGCTGCGTCGCGTCCGCCCTGACCATATACAGCTGGTTGTAACCTTCTGTTATGGCATTATTCGAGCCGAGCAGGTAGGTTACGCCCATAGTGTAGAACACGTAGGGGTTTGTGGGATCCTGCGAATCGAAGACATACTCGGACACATTGTAGGCAAGCAGCGTATCTGTGCCCGTTACTGTGTTGACCGAGTGAATGTTGGTGACCGACGAAGACTCGCCGTAAAGGCTCTCCGACACGGCATAGAGAAGATATACCACATCGTTGACCTCAACATATCTGTATGCGAGAGAGGCCGAGCTTGCGCGGTAATAATAGTCAGACATGGTCGAAGTGCCGTCGAGCGTGCTCGACTTGAATTCCAGGTCGGAATTCTGCACTTCACCAGTGCTATTGCGCGCCGTAGAGGGCGTGGAATAATAAATTCTGTCGCCGTAGATATATATGCCGGCGTTATAGTGGGTGGAGTAAGCAATTACGGGGACGACAGTTTCGCTGGCGGCGTAGTTGCGCACGCCCCCGTCGTTGATGAAACTGTCCTTTGCAATGCGTTGTATGGAGCCCTTGAGAGGCGTACCGAACGTATTGTCGGCCGTGTTACTCTCACTGCCGTTGATGAAATACACGTAGTCATCAGTCTGAACAGCGAAGCCGCCGTTGGATGTGACGGTTGTGTAGTTGTCGGGCGAGACGCCTTCGGTAGTCCAGTTGGCACAACCCGAGGCGAGGGCAAGCCCAGCGGCGGAAATTGCTGCGGCCGCAACGCATATAATTTTAGTGATGGTTTTACGCATATCAGTTAAAATCCTTTAAAGTTTGCCTGAAAAACCTTTTTACTTTTTAAAGCTCTAATAATTATACCCCAAATATAACTTTTACGCAATAAAAATTGTATTGATTTTGAATGAAAATTTATTAAAAGGAGAATTATATTACGGAAAAGTTTGCGCTTTTAAACATGTTGAAGGCAATAGGCGCACTTACGCCGCCTTCACACCCCTCACCGGACTGCGGCGAAAGCGCCCAAGAGCCGCCTCCCCCGCCCCCGCCGGAAAGTGAAAACGAGCGACCAAACCTTATGGCCGAAGCCATAATGCGCCACGAAGCGATATCCAACAGGGTACACTCCAAAGAGCGCTGAGCGCAGGCGCAAAGCGCAGTTAGGATTGCCGCGACGCGGCAAGTTATGAGTTTTGAGCGGCTTACGCCGCGTTATTAGTCGTCGTACCGCCCATGCTGTGGTAATTATCACCGTAACGCGCGCGGTGCTACCGCGCGCTCATAATTTGCGCCAAAGGCGCAATCATAACTGTAAACGTTGCGCAGAGTTGCGCAACTCATAACTCAAAAAGGCGCGGCCGCGCCGCGCCTTTTTTATTAAAATTTTATCTCTCAAGTTTAAGATGCCTGGGAAGGCCGTCTACCCAGAGGGGCGTGATTTCCGACTGAATTAGAGGGCGTATGTAGTGGATGAGTTCAGGGGTGACGTACGTACCGTCGGGGGTTATCCATTCATCGGGCACTTTCTTTTCTACGTTTGCGATCTTGGAAACTTCGGCAAGTTCGGTTATGCACATATAGGGGTCTTCAGATACGCGCTTGAGGCAGGCAACCATGCCCGTTTTGCCCTCGAACGCGGCCTTAACGGCGGCGCCCGCAGAGTTGAACGCCTCGGTTACGTCTATGCGCGAGGTGATGTGCGCGGCACAGCGCTGAAGGGAGGAAAGTTCTATGGCCCGTGTCTTTACACCGTACTTTTCGGCAACTCTGCCTGCAAGGAAGCGTGCAGTGCCGGCCAGCTGTTTATGACCGAACGCATCGACATAGTCGACATGGTCTGCAAGTTCGCACACATATCTGCCGTCTGCAACCTTTACCCCTTCCGACACGGCTATGACGATCGAACGGTTATCCTTGAGCTTTTCGCCTACATCCTTTAAGAATTTATCTATATCGAACACTCTTTCGGGCAGATATATCATATCTACGCCCTCGCAGTCCTCGCCCTTGGCGAGCGCGGCGGCTGCCGTAAGCCAGCCTGCGTTGCGGCCCATTACCTCTATTACGGAGACGACGGGATAGTCATAGACGAGGCCGTCGCGTATTATTTCCTTTGTTGTGGCCGCGATATATTTTGCCGCCGAACCGTAACCGGGCGTGTGGTCGGTTATGGCGAGATCGTTGTCTATCGTCTTGGGACAGCCCATAAAGCGTATGGGGCTGCCTATCTTGTTGCCGTACTTTGACAGCTTGTCTATAGTATCCATCGAATCATTGCCGCCGATGTAGAAGAAGGCAAAGATGTCAAATTCCTTCAATATTTCAAAAATCTTATCGTAGGTGGCCTCGTTGCCCTCGATTGCGGGCAGCTTATAGCGGCAGGAACCGAGGAAGGACGAAGGCGTGCGCTTTAAAAGATCCATATCCAGGTCGTTTTTGACCTGGGTGGACATATCGACAATGTCCCTGTCCAACAGACCCTTTATGCCGTGCACCATGCCGTAAACTTTATCCGCGCCCCTGTCCCTGGCTGTCTTGAAAACGCCCAGCAGACTGGAATTTATTACGGCGGTGGGCCCGCCCGACTGTCCCACGATTACGTTTTTCATAAAATAAATCCCCCTTGAACTATTATATCAGGTTATATTTTGGTTGCGAACCTTGTTTTATTATAATATAAACTATGCAAAAAATCAATGGATTAACTAGCGTTATTAAAAATTTTTACACAATAAATTAAAAATTTTTACATTATATGATAAATAATATCAGATATGCGCCCAATCTGCTCAGATATCCACCTTTATCTTCTCCCCTCTGGAGGGGATTGTGATATAGCCAAAACCTATGCTTTTGAGTACAGACACGACCTCGGCGCGTTTATCGCAAATGCGCGAGGTTATATGCGCGTCCGAACCGAATGAAACTTTGCGCCCTCCGAGTTCATAATATCTTATAAGCACGTCGGTATCCGGCAGAAAGAGACTGCCCGCACCGCGCGCGGAGGTGTTGACTTCGAGTATCTTGCCGCGCGAAACTATGCCCGACAAAACGGCGTCGTACAGCTCGGAAAAATCTTCGTAGCGCATTTTTGAGTCGGCGTAGGGCGCATTGCGCGATACATAGCCTATGTGGGCGACTATGTCATAATCATAGGGCGCGGACAGACTTTCAAGCACACGTTCAAGATAGCGCGAATAGGCATAAGGCTTGTCCTTGCCGCCGAAGTATTCACCGAACCAGCAGTCGGCGCCGTCGCAGGTGTGGACGCTGTTTACAATAAAGTCGGGCGCATATTTTTTTATGACTTCAAGGTACCTGTCCTGCGTGCCCTTATCGTCGGTGTAGCCCAATTCGGCCCCCGCAAGCAGGGTAAACTGTCCGCCGTTGTGCTCGCGCTGAAGGGCGCGCGCCTCGGAAAAATACGCGGCGGCGTCTATATGCGCGGGAGAGCCGTCGGAATAGACCAGCCCGGCAGGGGTATAGTCGTAATCGAAATGTTCGGAAATACCGAAATAGCGCACGCTCTTGGCGCGCGCGGCGTTGACCATGTCGACGAGGGAACTGTCGCCGTCGGCGGAATATGTTGAATGTGTGTGAATATCTGTAAGTACCATAGAATTATTGTAACGCCGAAGGCAATATTTGTCAAGGGGCAAATTTAAACCGCCCGCGTTGAATTAATGCCGCCCGCGCGCAGCGCGGGCGGCATTAAAAATTATGAAATATTTAAAATATCAGTTTGTGGGCCAGTTTATTTCCCTGAAGGTGCCTGCAACTTCGAGCGTGAGCGAAGAGTTGGCGTTTACGAAGGACAGCTCGCCGTCTATGTACTGATCGAAGCCCGTTACGGTGCTTCCCTCTCCGAAGACGTCGCCGTCGATTACCAACACGAGGTCACAATCGGGATTGTCCTGCGTGAGCGAGTCTGTATACCAGCCCTTACCCTTATAGACGTTCACCATATAGCTGTGGCCGACTATGTAGTCGAAGGAAAAATCGGCAGTGCCGTCCGCACCGACGACGCCGGAAACTTCGACATAAGCGGGAGCAGGCCGGCCGTTTACAGTGCTGTTTTCTATGTAATCCTGATCATAAAATCTGACCGTTATATCGTCGCCCTCATCTGCGTAGCCGTTAAAATCTATGGTTACGTTCTCCTGCATTGTCTGCAGCGCAATAGTTCCGACGACGGTTATCTTTACCATAACGGTGCCGTTGCTCGAAGAGGAACTGCTGTTCTGCAGGTAAATTTCAAGCCACGTTGTACCCTCTGATATTTTGGATGTATCGATAGCAACTTTAGCATTTGTGAAGTACCAGTTGTTGCCTTTGTCTCCATTGAGGATGGTTATTGCATCGTCGGGAATTACCGACTGGTTGGAAGATGTTGCATATGACCGCGAGGAGAAACCGTTCGCCTGCCAACCGAGGCCTATATTGTACGACCAGCACTCTACATAATCGTCATCGTCATTTCTATAGCCGTCGTTAGTGGCGCCAACGACGATAGTTTTGGAATTTGATGACGAGAACGCAACGCCGCCGTCGGAGAGGACTTCGGAATAGGCCACCGCCTCGACTATCACTTCAACGGGACTTGCGGGCATCGTGAATGTGCAGGTGCCGTCAGCCGCGGGCGTAACATCAAATGATAAGTCAAACGTGGGTTCGATGGTTATATCCCCCAGCGAGCTGTTTTCGGGATCGTTCAACACAACTTTAAAGGTTACCGTGTCGCCCTCGTACGCACTGTCGGGCAAACCGGTGAGAGTGTACACGTCGGAAGAGGCGGGAGCCTGAATGGAATAGGAAGTGCGCGATTCGCCGCCATCCCCGTCGCCGCCGCAGGCGGCCAGACCCAACATCAGACTCAGCGCAACGACAGATGCAATGAGCAATAAAAACGCAGTCAACAAACTTTTACGCTTTTTCATAATTTTCTCCTTATTATACAGAGGCTGTATTTTGTTGCCTCTATACTTATATTATACAGCAATATGAAGCAATGTCAACAGGGTAAAACAAAAAAGCAATAGATGCGCGCGGGGCAAAGCCCGCGCGCATCTATTGCTTTTTAAAGTTATTCAGCCGTCTTTATGTAACGATTATTCTGACAACTATTGTTCCGCCGATGGTGGAGGCGTTTGAATCGCGCACGTCTATTTCAAGCCAGGCTATACCCTGAGATACGGCAGATGTGTCGATTTGCACGATAACGGCCTCAACCTCCGAAATGCTGCCTTCAGGACGGTAGTCTGTGATGGTTATCGCCGAATCGGGAATGATGGACTGGTCGGACGAGCTCGCCTGACAGGACAGATTGAATATTCTGTCGAAACTTATATCCAGCCTCAGCGATACTACACCGGAATCCCTTGTCAGATTGCGCGAATTGGCCGAGTTGAACTGCACGAAGTCGCTGGGCCCCGCGACGAGCACCTCTTCGCGGCCGGCAAGGACGGCAGTTAACGTAACTTCCTTATCGGGCATATAGAATGAAAATGTATTGTTCTCGCTGCTGAGCGCTATGTCGTTATACGTTGCGCCGCAGAGGTATTTATCGGGATTGGTAACGTTGACCGTAAATGTGACCGCTTCACCCTCGGCCGCCTCATCGGCTACAGTAATTTCATAGTCGTCGGAGACCTCGGCCGTGATGACGTATTTTTCGGGCTCATCGGCTCCGCTGTCTTCCCTGCCGCTGCAGGCGGAAACAAGCGCGAGCGCCGCAATCAGCCACAGCGCAGCAAACGACAATATTGCGGCAAATCTGCTTTTATGCAAAACAGCTTTCATAATACCCCCTTTCATTGTGCGGTAATCTGTCCTTTTTTATATTATATCACGAATTAAAAATATGTCAAGACAAGTTCGGTGTTAAGGACAGAACGATCGCCTGAAGTCTGCCGATAAGCTGGAACGTGTGCGTCCATAAAAGCCGCCCGCCGCCTGAAACCAGGCGGCGGGCGGCAAAGCAGAAAGTTATTTTAACGTTGCTTTGCGCAAAGGCTCAGTTTTTGAATGTGTCCACTCCCTCTTTCAGTCTGTTGAGACCGTCCTTCAGTCTCGCGCGGGGGCAGGCGGCGTTGAGGCGCAGAAAGTGAGCGCCGTCGCCGCGGTACCGGTTGCCCGCCGTTATCCACAGTCCCGTCCTTGCGCGGATGTGGTCGGCAAGCGCCTGCGCGTCGTCTGTTACGGCTGAGCAGTCTATCCAGATGAGGTAGCACGCCTCACCCTTTACAACCTTTAACTGCGGGATATTGCGGGAGATAAAGCCCTCCGTCTCGGCGCGGTTGCCCGCTATATATGCCCGAAGTTCTTCCAGCCACTCCTCCCCGCCGTTGAACGCGGCGGCCGTTGCGACGGCGGCAAAGCAGTTGGGTTCGGCCACCTCGTCGGAGTTGAGTCCGCGCTCAATCTTTGTGCGGAGCAAAGTATCGGGAACAACTACGGCGGCGCACTGAAGGCCGGCAATATTGAAGGCCTTAGTTGCAGATATGCACACGGCGCAGATGTCTGCGTACTGTCCTCCGAGCGAGGCAAATGGCGTGTAGACCGTACCCGGAACGGTTATGTCGCAGTGAATCTCGTCAGAGATGAGAGTTACGCCGTGTTTTATGCACAGATCGCCGATTTTTTTGAGCTCTTCGGCGCTCCATATCCTGCCCACGGGGTTGTGGGGATTGCAGACAATCATCAGACTCGCGTTGGGGCGGGAGAGCTTTGCCTCAAGGTCGGCAAAGTCGATGTCATAGCGTTCGCCGTCGTATACTAAGGGGTTTTCGACTACGTGGCGGCCGGTATTTTCGATTGAATGGAAGAATATATCGTAGACGGGCGTCTGCAAGATAACGTCGTCGCCGACTTCGGAGAGGCGCTTGACCATGGAGGTTATGGCGGGCACCACGCCCGTGCAGAATATAAGCCAGTCTTTGCGTATATTCCAGCTGTGGCGACGAGACCACCAGTTTATGATTGAGGAGTACCACTCCTCTCCCACCGACGTGTAGCCGAATATGCCGCGTTCGGCGCGCGCCTTTACCGTATCCATAATGCAGGGCGCGTTTTCAAAGTCCATATCTGCCACCCACATAGGCAGCTCGCCCTGGGCGCAGTCCCATTTTAAGGAGTCAACGCCCCGTCTGTCAGTAAGTTTATCGAAGTTATATTTCATAGTTTTTAGGGTTTAGGGATTAGGGGTTAGGGAAGGTAAAATACAAACTGCGTTTGCGTGAAATGGCTACGCCGTGAAATACCGCCTCAACTCCTCATTTCAATCAGCTTATTCAAAGGCGGCGTGAAATGCAACCTTTCAGGTTGCGTTTAGGTGAGTATTTCTGCGGCATAGCCGCATAATTTATACCATAACGCACACGCCAGTGTGTATTTCATGAACGCGAAGCGTTTTATTTCACACGCCGAAGGCGTATTTCACTCAGAGCTATGCTCTGCATTTCACTGCGCAGCATACATCGCGCTATGCCGTTTTTTCCTCACCAGCGCCGCGCACCTCTATGCGCGTTTTAGTTACATCAACCTTGTCGGGCTCCATTATGATTTCGCCGTAGCCGTCGGCTACGATATAGCCCGATGAGGGGTTCTTTACACTGTCCACACTGCCGTCAATTTCGGCCTCGACATCGGAGTATTCAAACGCCAGATTGGTGTTAACGAGGCGGCAGTTTACAAGCTTTAATCCCTTGATATAGCACAGGCCCTGAAGGCTCTCTATCGTGCAGTTTTCAAGCGTTAAGTTCTGGGCGTTCCAGCCGAGGTATTCGCCCGATATATACGAGTTTTTGACGGTTACGTTCTTGCTGTTCCAGAACGCGTCCTTGGCGAGAAGTTTGCAGTTTTCAATCTCAATATCCTCCGCGCCGTCGAAGCAGTAGTTGGACAGAATTGTGCAGTCCTTAAGGCGGAACCTCTTGCCGTTCATTGCAAGATAGTCGCCGCGGGCGTTGACGCGGGTCATCTCCACATCTTCACAGCCCCACAGCGTCTCCTGCGCGTTGGGGATGGACACATCGGTTAAGGTTATGCCAGTGCTGCGGCGGAATGTCTTGGGCGCCTCTATTATGCAATTTGTCATGGTTATGCCGTGCGTGTACCATATGCCCGCGCGGGCGGTATCGAAGAGGGTAGAATTTTTGACCTGTACATTGTTGCAGTACCAGAGGGGATACTTCCACCTGAAGGCGCAGGCCTCGGCAGAGATATTGTTGCCCTCCTTTAAGGGGGACTCGCCGTCCTCGAAGGTGCACTCAAAGAGGGATATGTCGCGCGCGCAGAAGAGTGCGCGCTCGCCCGTAAAGATTTGCCTTGTATATTCTTTCATCTCGTTCTCCGTAAAATACTTTTTACTTTAGATATATAAACTGCGGAAAAGTTATTTAATCGCCCGCCGCGCTTATATTTTAAGCGCGGCGGGCGACACATGTCAAATACTTATATTTTATATCAATTCATACCTGCAAGGCATATATTTGAGCGATAACAGTCGGCTGAAATGCAGTTTTAAAAAGGGAAGCTGCTGACAAAAAAAGTACCCGGATATACGGGTACTTTTTGAAATTATCTCTTTGAGAACTGGGGTGCGCGGCGGGCCTTTTTGAGACCGTACTTCTTTCTCTCCTTGACGCGGGGGTCGCGGGTTAAGAAGCCTTCCTTCTTTAAAGCGGCGCGGCTGTCGGGCTCGGCCTGAAGGAGCGCGCGGGCGATACCGAGGCGGATAGCGTTGGCCTGACCTGTGTAGCCGCCGCCATATACGTTGACCATTACGTCGTACTTGCCTTCAACGCCCAAAAGAGCCAGGGGCTGTTTTACAACATACTGCAAAACAGACTGGGGGAAATAGTCATCGAAAGTTCTGTCGTTAATAACTATGGTGCCTGTTCCTGCGGGAATGAGGCGAACGCGGGCGATGGCCTTCTTTCTTCTGCCCGTTCCCCAGAACTGCAATTTTTTCTTTAAATTTGCCTTTGCCATAATAATACCTTAACCCCTTTTTAGAATAACTTAAGCTCTTCGGGCTTCTGTGCGGCGTGATTGTGTTCTGCGCCCTTGTAGACCCTTAACTTCTTTATCATATCCCTGCCGAGCGAATTTTTGGGCAACATACCCCTCACCGCTTCGTAAACGGCGAGGTCGCTCTTTTCGGCGAGCATCTTCTTGTAGGATACCTCCTTCAACCCGCCGATATAACCGGTATGATAGCGGTAGTACTTATCGGTAAGCTTTTTGCCGGTGAGCACGACCTTATCGGTGTTTATTACTATTACAAAGTCGCCCGTGTCGACGTTGGGGGTGAATGTGGGCTTGTTTTTGCCGCGAAGTACAGCCGCAACCTTGGAAGCCAGTCTTCCCAAAGGAACGCCTGCCGCATCGACAACGTACCACTTTCTTTCAACTGTCTGGGCATTTGCCATATACGTTTTCATTGTTTACTCCTTAACTTTCTTGTGCAAAACTTGTGCGTTTTTCTGTGTTTTTCGGGACTCTTTTTTCAATGTAAAACTATTTTATTATTAAATGAAATTTATGTCAAGCCGTTTTGTATTGCGTTTTTAAAGTTTTTTGAAAAATTGAAAATAATTTTTTTTGAGCGTTTTGGGCGCATTTTATTAAAAAAATGCCGCAATATGGCAGTTTTATAAGTGCGTGCGCGCATACGCATGCGCGCACGCAAACCGCCCGCCGTTTCCGGCGGGCGGTTAATATACACTATATTATAATACCGTAGTTTAAGCGGCACCTTTTTACCATACAACGGCGCCTATGGCAAAGCCGATGAGCATACACACGGCAAAGCATAGACTACCTGGCGGGGCTGTGCTGACTGCCTTTAAGATGATAATTAAAATAAAGCGCAGGATAAATGCCGCTCTGTGGCATTTATCCTGCGCTTATATTTATTGTTAAGGCAAATATTACTTGATAAGCACAGCCTTGATTCTCTTTATTCCCGCGGAGACATTCTCCTGCTTGGCAATTTTGAAGGTGCCGAGGACGCCCGTGTGCTCTACGTGGGGGCCGCCGCAGATCTCCTTTGAAAAGTCGCCTATGGTGTAGGTCTTTACCTTCTCGCCGTACTTGCTTTCGAACAGGCCCGTAAAGCCTTCGGCCCTGGCCTCGTCCAGGGTCATCTCCCTCATAACGACGGGTTCGTCCTTGGCAATCTCGCCGTTGACGAGGTCCTCCACCTGCTTTACCTCTTCGGGGGTCAATTTGCGGGGGAAGTTGAAGTCAAAGCGTAAGCGTTCCTCGGTGATGTTGGAGCCCTTCTGGTTTACATCCCCGCCGCACACGCGCTTCAGGGCGGCGTGCAGAAGGTGGGTGGCCGTGTGGAGCTTAGTGGTCTCCTCCTTGTGGTCGGCAAGGCCGCAGGCGAACTTCTGCTCGCTGCCCGCGCGGGACTTGGCCTGGT
>DVNU01000027.1 GCA_018714165.1 Candidatus Coproplasma excrementipullorum
AAAGCCTCCGCGTCGGGAGGGCATAATAATAGCCTGATAAAAGGTACACTACTTCCGTGAACCCTACCAGGCACAACTAATTAAAAAGTGTTTCGTAAACCAATATTATTTGAAATGGCTCACTTGCATAAGACAGATCAAACAAGCTAATTTTACGACCGACCGTTTAGTTGGTTATACCCATAGACAAACCTATGATAACATAGAAGAATAGTTTTGTCAATACAATTGGATCAAAATCAAGTGCAATCAAAACCCGTCCGCCAGGGATTTTGGGGGACGGGTGTGTTGATTTGTTAACATTTGGGAAGTTGAAGGAAGATGTTGATTTTAAACAAAGTCGGCGCAGACTGAAATGTTGTTGTGTTCGGGCGGTTTTGAGCAGGTTTTGGCTCAAAACCGCCCGTTTTTTATAGTTTTTGCTGTGTTAATTTTTAACAAATTTTCGGTGCATTTGCCTTAAAATCCTTTGGAATTGAAAAAATATACATTTACTGAATAAATATACGTAAAAATATGCCCGAGTGGCGGAATCGGCAGACGCAATCACCTGTTATTGCCGATATTGACAGAAAGATTAGAGAATGTTATAATATTCATAGTTTAAGTAAAAATAGAAAATAAGGGCGGAAATGGATACTTTACAAAGACTCGAAGACTTATGTGCAGAGCTCGATAAAATCAAATTGATTGAAAATATAAAGGCAAATATCTTCGACGCCGTAGGGATGGAGCGGCAGGAAGTCAAACACTCTGCGTTCATTGGCTGGCTCCTTGATCCGGGTAAGCCTCACGGGCTGGGAAACAGGTTTTTGGCGGAGTTTTGCAGGCGACTGTTTGTCAGCGACAGCGTTAGCGTACAACAGCGCAATCTGAATGCCCTTGCGATGGGTGGAATACATTCCATCGATGATTTGAACACTTTTATCAACGATACAAAACTTGAAGTCTTTCGCGAGCGGGTTCTCGTTGACAGTGAAAGCCGCATTGATATTTACATAGAATCGGCGGCGACAAAAACGGCCGTCGTGATAGAAAATAAGGTTTTTACGGATAACCACGATGACCAGTTATACAGATATATCGAGCAACTGGATACATACAGTAAGAATAGGCACAATCTGATTGAAAGAAGGATATTCGTATATCTGACCCCGTTCGGAACGCCTCCTGATGACAGGCAGGAACACAATGAAGCGCACAGTATGTATTGCCTGCTAAGCTATAAGACTATATTGAACATTTTGGAGAGGTTAAAAAAATATTGCGCTGAGCAGAGGGTGCTGTTTTTAATGGAGGACTATGAGGCTATGGTCAAGAAAAATATTTTAAAAGAGGACGAGAAAGTCAGGGCAAAATGCCGGGAAATATACAGAGCCTATGAAAAGGAAATAGATCTTCTGCTACGATATAATTCCGACAATGCCAACGATGTCATAAAGTATTGCAAAGAGAAACTCATAGAAAAGTTACAGGTGGTTGTTACCTTTAAGGACAGCGACAAATATTTCGAGTTTTACACGCCAGCAATGGAAGAAGCGTTTGCAAAGCGCGGCGAGCAGATAAGGGATGGGGATATATTAAAACTACGTGTGTGTCTGGGCGCTCAAAAACCCGATATTGCAATAAGCTATGGCTTGCAGAAGGGCGGCCGGGAGACCTCGTGGAGCGGCGTGCAGTGCGAGATAATAAATAAGATGGCACCGAATAAGATTAACAGCGGGAAGTACGTGACGCTGAAAAACTTTGTCTTGCTCAAAGCCGACAGAAGAGAACTCGATTTTGAAGAAGTGCGCGAAGATGTCGACCGACAGTTAAATTTATTCATACAAATCTTAAAACAATTCGAAAACCAATTAACTACATAAAATATAAACAATAGTAGCGATGCGGTTTATTGCGCATCGCAATTTAAAGTTATGCTGTGTTTAATTTGTATGAATACAATATAAAACACCAATATTTTAGTAATATATTGACAAAATGAAGGATAATTACTAAAATTTGGCGGAAAGGAACAGATAAAAATTTTTGGATAAATTAAATATTTAACAAATACCTTCCCGGCAATCAATTGGCGCGAAGGCCTCAAAATCCGGGAAGAAAAGCCCATATGGGTTACGGACCGATAGCGCCGGACAAAGAGAGAATTTCAGATAAACTTTTATACTTCCAAGCCTTTAAAATGCTGTTTTTTATCTATGATAATTTTATATCCGCCAGATAACACCTTAATAGTTCCATCATCCAATGGAGCTGATATCCACGACGGCTCTACAATTCCGAATTCGACTTCTTTTCCGTCCTCATACCACGCGCGGACTGAAGTGCATGGGCCATAATATTCGGTTTGCTGTCTGCAAATCTTTCCGAATGTTTTTGTGAAATTCTGCCGGGCAATCATTCCTGCTTTGTCCGACGTGATAATAACAATATCGATATCCGAATCCTCCCTGTTTGTGCCCCGTGCGTATGAGCCCACTACAATGACGCTTTCTGTATGCGGGGCAGCCTTTGCGTACTTTTTAAGTTGGTTGATAAAATCTTCAATCAAAATTCCGGTCTCCTATAATACAGCCCGTGTCATCATTGAAATTAAAGCTCAATGCGAAAATAAACCATATCCCTTAACTGCACGCCGCCCTCGTAAATGGGGTGGTCATAGTTGTCCGTAAAGAAGTTGGGCACCACATATGCCCTGACGAAACCGCAGGCCTCGTAGAAGGGGATGGTCAAAGGGCTGTCGCCCGTGCCGACTTGCAGAATTTTGTATGCGCCGTGGTATTTTTGCTCTATGAACTCCACAAATTTCCTGCCGTAGCCTTTACGCTGGCAGACGGGCAGGACGGCCAGGTTCTTAATCTCCAGAACGCCGTCGCCCTCGTCGGTGACGACGCATACAGCCTTAACGCCGCCGTCGTCCAGGGCGTACATGGTTCCGCATTCCAAATACCTGTCTATCATGCTCTCCTGCTCGTCGGCGAGCAGAAGCAATTCTAAGTAATCTTTTTTATTTTGTGTCACTTCAAAAATTCTCATATAAAAATTATATCACACCGCACCGCAAAATCAACAGATTTAAAAAAAGTTTGGCGGCCGCGCCGCGTGAGCGGCGCGGCCGCCTTTTGCTTTCACGCTCATCAATGTGTGGAAAAAATCACATAATGAATGGTGCAAAGACATTTCGCGCGCAAAAAAAGCCATTTCGGAAAAATGATATTGCGAAGGGGCCCGTTGTGTGGTATAATGATATCATAGAAATTGCGCCTTCGGATAATTTGCGGGGCGGGGAGCAAGCTGTGAACAACATCGTATATTCCATTCTGCCGTTCATTCTCTTCGGCTTCATATGCGCAGTCTTAACGCGGCGGCGGTTCTCCAAAACCGTCACGCCGGCGGTGTGGATTGCCGTAATGGCGGCGCTTGCGGGCGTCCATCTCGGCGTGGGGCTGGCCTCTTACGACAGCTCGGTCATAATCGCGCTCATGCCCGTCACGGCCTATCTGCCCGTCATCATAGCGCTGTTCATTCTCTCCCGCAGGAGCCTTTCGGGCAACATCTTCGTCGTCTCGGTGGCGCTTCTGGCCGACGTCATCGCCGCACTCGTGCGCAAACTGTGCATAGTCTATGTGTTCGGCTATATCGCGAGCGGGGTATGGGCAAGCGTGCTCTGCGCCGCAATAGTTGCCGCGGTGTGCGTCGCGATCGGGTTTGTGGTTTTCCGCTTTCTCCGCATCATATTCCGCGGCGGAAACATCGTGGAAAACAACAGCTGGTTCATTCTGTTCGTAACGCTGTTGCCGGTGGTGCTGTCGCTCTACCAACTGGCAAGCGTGGCGGACGTAACGGGAACCATACTCCTGCTCTCCGCCGACGTCTGCGTATTTGCGGTAACCGTGGCATATATAGTGGTCAAACACAAAAATATCAGCCTTCAGACCGAGCGCGCCGACATCGAGCGCCAGATCGAACTTGAGCGCGAGGAGTACCGCATGGCCGAGCAGAAGCTGGAACTGGGCAGGCGTTACCGCCACGATATGCGCCACCATTTTGCCGCCATACGCGGTCTTTTAAAGCAGGGCGACACGGCGGGACTGGAGGAGTATCTCAACTCCCTTGACGACGGCCTGTCGCTCATCGGTCAGCGCGCATATTGCAAAAATAAGGTGGTAAACGCCGTGTTCTCTGCGCTTGCTGGGCGCGCGGAAAGGGCGGGCATCGCCCTTTCCGCGCGCATGAATATTCCCGATGACGCGCCGTTTGAAAGCTCAGATTTAAGTATAGTGGTGGCCAACGCCCTCGAAAACTCCATCAACGCCTGCGCCGACGTCGCGCGGGGTGCCGCAAGCATAGAGGTGGTTGCCGACTGCTCTTCGGGCAAGTTTGCATTCTTCATTGAAAACAGCGTTGCCTCGGCAATATCCCTCGGCGAAGACGGTTTGCCGCTCTCCGAAAAGACGGAGGAACACGGCTACGGAATGTCCAGCATACGCTATATAGTCGAAAAGTACAGCGGCATGCTGGAGTGCAAATCGACGGACGACAGATTCTCCGTCAGGCTGGTGCTCTTCAGCGCAGGCAGCGAGCGTCCCCCGGGGCCAAAAAAGCGCCGCGCGACCCGTGCATGCGCGGCCGTCCCGCTCACGTTTATCGCCGCTGTGCTCGCCCTGAACTGCATGCCTGCAACCGTCAACGCGCTTGAAGGCGTGCCCGTGCTCGGCGATGCCATAGCCGCCGTGGATTTCCGCACCTGGGGCTTCGGCTGGGGCGACAGTCAGCTCAACGTCACCTATCCCCAGACGGGCGACGATGACGTAGACAAGACCATATCCGACTATATAGACGAATGCGTCGACGAGTTTTTGCGCTACCTCGGCCTGGGCGACCAGGGCTACGTCGGCGCTGACATAGTAAGCAGTGTAATAGCCGATACGGTCGACATGTGCACAATCCGCGTCAGCTGTACAATAAACGCAGGCAGCAACGTCGACGAGAGCAGGTATTATGTAATAGACAAGTCGCTCGGCCGCATAGTGGAATTTTCCGAGATGTTTGAAGAGGACAGCGACTATATGTCCGTCATATCGGCGGAGATCTCCCGCAGGATAGCCGCCCGCGTTGAGGCCGGGGATTTCTTCTACGGCTACGGCATATGGACGGAGCGTCCGCCCTTCTCGTCTCTTTCCGACTATGCGGACGGCTGGTCGTTCGGCATAGACGGCGACGGCCGCCTGATTATAGCCTTTGACGAGGACACCGTCTCGCCCGTGGGCAGCGCCTCGTTTATCATTGACGAAGACATAGTTGCAGGCATAGCCGACCCCGACGGCCTGCTCGGAGGAAGCGACTCATGATCCGCGTGGCCGTTCTGGATGACGACAGGGAGCAACTTGCATATATAGTCGGCCTGCTGGGGGAATTTTCCTCGTCCTCGGCCGTGCCGCTGGAGGCGCAGACCTTCGACGACCCCTTCGAGCTTTTAGACTGTCTGGAGAGAAAGGGCGGGTTCGATTTATATCTTTTGGATGTGCTCATGCCCGTCATTTCGGGCATGGAGGTGGCCGAGCGCATACGTGCCCGCGGCGAGCGGTGCGAGATAATCTTTTTAACCATGTCGCGCGAATACGGCGTGGAGGCGTTCGGCGTCAATGCGGCGGGCTATCTGTTGAAGCCCGTCTCCGCCGCAGAGTTTGAAAATGTCGCCACGCGCGCCATAGCGCGGCTGGGCAGGTACGACGGCCCGCCCGTGCTCGTAAAAACGGGCGGCGGACTGCGCAGGCTGTTGCCTTCGGAAATTGTTTTAATCGAAAGCTTCAACCACCACAGGGAGATCGCTCTCTCGGACGGGCAGAAGATTGTCACGCCCGAAACGCTTTCAAGCCTCAGAGAGGCGCTCAAAGGCAGTCCCGCGTTTTATTCTCCGCACAGGGCATACATCGTCAACCTCGACTATGTATCGGGCATACAGGACGGCAACATTCTCGTCCGCGGAATGGCTCTGCCCGTGGCCAAACAGTGCTACCGCAAGTTCAGGCAGTACTATCTGGATTACTGCTTCAAAAAATAGATAAATGGCGGGGCGGCGCATATCTGCGCCGCCCCGCCATTTCACGCATAAATAAGCGTGTTTCGCGCGCGGATTGCCCGCCTTCGTGCGGAAGGTGGTATAATGATGCAAAGTACAGGAGGGAGCGAAATATGTATTCGTCAGGCGAAGGTCTGCCCGACGCGGAGACCTTTAACAGGGAGCTTGACTCCAACGAACGGCTGAAAAACGGGCTCGACAGGCTCGCCCGCGCCTATCCGGACATGACAAAGGATGAATACGTCGAGGAGATGCTGTGCCTTTTCAAGGAGGCGGGGCTGTTTCTCACGCGCATTCAGCTCGAAAAACTGCTCGCGCTCCGCCGCCGCGGAAGCTCTCCCATCACAAAGACGGAGTAATCCGCCTTTAAGTTTTGCGGCATTGCGGAGCGGCAGTTATGTTCACATTCACGGCGCGCGGGCACAGCCCGCGCGCCGTGAAAATATAAGCGGCCCAACCGCGTTTTAACGCGGTTGGGCCGCTTATATGCTTCAACTATTCACTGTTTACTCAATAATCAGCCCGGATCGCGGAAACCCTTGCCAAGGATCTCCGTTGCGTCCGAAACTATAATAAAGGAGGCTGGGTCTAGCGCCTTTACCGTTGCCCTCAGCCTGCGCGCCTCGTGGCGGTTGCACACTATTATCAGCACGTGCTTATTGTTTCCGGTGTATCCGCCCTGAGCTACGTAGGTGGTATAGTCGCGGCGCATCGTGTTTATTATATAGCCGCCTACTTTTTCCACTTCGTTGGTTATTATCGTAACATATTTGCTCTTGCCTATGTCCTCTATTACGCCGTCGATGAGGAAGGCCTTGGCGAACAGTCCGAGCATTGAGTAGAGTCCGGATGTCGTGTCAAACACGATGAACGACGAGGCGGCTATTATTATGTCTGAAAACAACAGTGCGCGCCCCACGTTGATTGACGTGTATTTTTTTAAGATAAGCGCCACAATGTCCGTGCCGCCCGACGACGCGCCGCAGTTGAAGATAATTGCACTGCCTATGCCCGTAAGCAGGACTGAATAGGTCAGCTCCATAAACAGCTGGTCGGTCAGCGGCGCCTCCAGGTGCACAAAGGTTTCAAACAAAAAGTTTTCAAGCGAGTACACCGTTGAGCAGTACACCGTTTTGAACGTACACCCCTTGCCCAGAAAGATAAAACCGAATATAAGCATGGCGGCGTTCATTATCAGCAGTATGAGCGACTGGTTGAGGTTGGGAATGTACTTTGCCAGAATGAGTGCGAGACCGCTGAATCCGCCAAAGACGAAGTTGTTTGTCGACTTGAAGAAGTACACGCCCGCCGCCAGCAGCAGAGTGCCGATGTTTAAAACAATCCAGTAATTTGCCGTCTGAAAAAATTTTTTGCCGTCCGCCATAATTTTTCTCCGTTTTAGTATTCAGGCGCAATAATAATATCATACTGCCGCGCATATTGCAATTGATAGAGCAAAAATTGTGGGCCGATATTTTAAATTAATTTTGTAAGGTGCGCGCCATTGTAATGCTTGACATTACAATGGCGCGCGGTATATAATGTTATCTGAACCAAAAGGAGAAATTATGCAGATAACATCCCGTCTCACCGTGGCCGCGCACACCCTTGCGGTCATTGAATATTTCAAAGATACAAACAAGGTCACGTCCGATTTCATCGCCGCAAGCGTGGGGGTAAACCCCGTCGTCATCCGCCGCATACTTTTACAGCTGAAGGACGCGGGCCTTATAGACGTGGCGCGCGGCAGCGGCGGGGCAACGCTCAGAAAGCGCCCCGAAGATATAACCCTTCTCGATGTCTACCGCGCCGTCGACTGCGTGGAGGAGGGCGGCCTCTTTCACTTTCACGAAAACCCAAATCCCGGCTGCCCTGTCGGCAGTAAAATACATGCCGCTCTCGACGGCTGTCTTGCCGACGCGCAGGCCGCTCTGGAGCGCAGCCTCTTTTCGTCAACGCTTGCGGAGGTATTAAAGACTTTCGATCCCGCGTGAGCACGCAACATAAGCGCGCGGCAATATTTAATTTAAATTAAAAAGCGCGCCCGTCGGCGCAGATTGGCAATGTAAATTCTGGGCGCCGCGCGGAAAGATTTCCGCGCGGCGCCCTTTAAAAAATTCCCCAAAAAAATTTAAAGAAATGCCGTTGTAACGCTTGACATTACAACAACGTCGCGTTATACTTCAGTTGTAATCAGAAAGATTACAACAAATCGGCAAATTTTTTTGGAGGAAAATCATTATGAAAATTGCAGTTGTATGCGCAAATGGAAGAGTAGCAAAAAAGGTCATCACCGAGGCGGTTTCCAGGGGCCTTCAGGTCAAAGCCATTATGAAGAAGGACGAACCTACCCGAGCACAGGAGAAGGTGATTAAAGATCTATTCAAAGTGACTTATGCCGACGTAGCCGATTGTGATGCGGTGGTGGATGCGTTCGGCGCCTGGACGCCCGAAACCCTTCCCCTTCACAGCACCTCTCTCCAGCACCTGTGCGATGTGTTGTCGGGTAAGGCCAATCGTCTGCTTGTAGTCGGCGGCGCCGGCAGTCTGTACGTCAATCCCGAACATACGGCCTGCGTTGCCGACGGCCCCGACTTTCCCGAAGAGTTCAAGCCCCTCGCCGCAGCCCAGGCCAAGGCCCTGCGCGAGCTTCGCGACCGCACCGACGTACGCTGGACGTTTATCAGCCCTGCGGCAGATTTCCAGGCCGACGGCGAAAGAACGGGCGAATACATTCTCGGCGGCGAGGAACTCACCCTCAACTCCAGGGGCGAAAGCATAATAAGCTATGCCGATTACGCCATCGCAATGGTAGACGAAATTGTCAACGGCAACCACATAGGCCAGCGCATCGGCGTTGTAAGAAAGTAATGTTAAACGGGATATATTCCCGTATGTATTCGTGTTAAAACTTAAGGGCAGGGTGCAACTATGGTTGCACCCGTCGCCTGCGTTTGGCGTATTTTCGGAGGAAATATGACTGTTGAAAAGGTATTTGAGTTTGTCGTCAGGGATATTCACACCGTGATCGCGGCCACGGCCGACGAGGGCGGCCTGCCCGTCACCTGCGCCATAGATATAATGGATTGGGACGGGAACGGTCTGTACTTTTTAACTGCGAGGGGCAAAAGCTTTTACAGGCGGCTGATGGCGCGGCCATATGTGTCGTTTACGGGCATACAGGGCGAGGATACAATACACCGCAGGGCCGTCACCGTGCGCGGTAGTGTCCGCCCCGAAAGCTCCTCCGTGCTCGCGCGGCTGATAGAAAGAAACGCTTATATGCGCGAGATATACCCCACCGAACGCTCGCGCGAAGCGCTGGAGGCCTTCTGTATTCATAGCGGCACGGCCGAGTGGTTCGACCTCTCCAAAAAGCCCATAGAGCGCTTTGTCCTTGCCTTCGGCGGGGACGAAGAGGCGGGTGCGGACGGGGGATATTATGTCGGTAGTTCGTGCATATCCTGCGGGCAATGTCTTGCAGTCTGCCCCCAGAACTGTATACAATTGGCCCCGTCGGCCGCAACAATCGTGCAGGAACACTGCCTTATGTGCGGCAACTGCGCCGCCGTCTGTCCTGTCGGCGCAGTTTCAGGGAGGTGAATAGCATGGCGGTTGTGGATAAACTCATCGAAATTTTGTGCAGAGAGCGCGGTGAACGGCCCATAGTATGCCCCCAATCGCAAAAGGACAGCTACTGGCGCGCGCTCGTAAACGTTCGCCCGCCCGCGCCCCTCTCGGAGGAGTATATCGCGCTCGAAGGGCAATATCTTGGGGGCAAACTGGCCGAACGCGGCGTGGTGAACGCCGAAAAGCTGCACTACAGCGGCAATATCGCGCTGTGGAAGGGCGACATCACCCGCCTTAAGGCCGACGCCATTGTCAACGCGGCAAACAGCGCCATGCTCGGCTGTTTTTATCCCTGCCACGGCTGTATAGATAACGCCATTCATACCTTCGCGGGCGCTCGGCTTCGGCAGGAGTGCGCCCGCATTATGAGCGAACAGGGACACGAGGAGCCCGTAGGCTCGGCAAAGATTACGCCTGCCTATAATCTCCCGTCAAAATATGTCGTTCACACCGTCGGGCCCATAGTTTGTGGCGCGCTCACCCAAACCCACCGTAGCCAGCTCGAAAGCTGTTATTCCTCCTGCCTCAATCTCGCCTTAAAGAGCGGCATAAAGAGCCTGGCCTTCTGCTGTATCTCCACTGGCGAATTTCACTTCCCCAACGAGGAGGCCGCGCGCATCGCGGCGGATACCGTCGATAAATTTCTGCGCGAAAATGACGGAATGAAGGTTATATTCAATGTATTCAAGGAGGTCGACTATGAAATTTACAAACGGCTACTCTCAGAACGTGGCTGAGGCCGCCCGCCTCATTTCTTCTGCCGAGCGCATCATTATAGGCGCGGGTGCGGGGCTGTCGGCCTCGGCCGGGCTGACCTATTCGGGCGAGCGCTTCTATAAATACTTTTCCGACTTCGCGCAAAAGTACGGCATACGCGATATGTATTCGGGCGGGTTCTATGCCTTCAAGACGCTCAAGGAATACTGGGCCTGGTGGTCGCGGCACATCTGGTACAACCGCTACGACTGTCCCGTCGGCGAGGTGTTCGGCCTGCTTTTGAATATGGTCAAAGATAAGCAATACTTTGTCATCACCACCAACGTCGATCACCTCTTCCAGCGCGCGGGCTTTGATAAATCGCGTCTCTTCTACACCCAGGGCGACTACGGCCTTTTGCAGTGCTCGCGCCCCTGCCGCAAGCTGACTTACGACAATAAAGAGCAGATAGAGCGCATGGTCAGGGAGCAGAGGGATATGAAGGTTCCCGATGAGTTCATTCCCCGCTGTCCCGTATGCGGCAGGCCGATGACCGTCAATCTGCGCGCCGACGACACTTTTGTTGAGGACAGCGGTTGGTATGCCGCCGCCCAGAGGTACGAAAACTTTGTCCGCGGCTGCAAGGGCAAAAACACCGTGCTGTTGGAGCTCGGCGTCGGCGGCAACACGCCCGTCATAATAAAGTATCCCTTCTGGGCCATGTCGCGCGACGAGGGCGCGGCGTACATCTGCATAAACAAGGGCGAGGCCTTCGCGCCCGATACAATCGGCGACAGGGCTGTCTGCCTGGACGGCGATATAACGCAGATGATTAAGGAGATGTCCGCATAAATTATATATTTTTAAAGGCGCGGGGCAAATGCCCCGCGCCTTTAAAGTTGCGCCGCATATTGAATTGACCGATTTACGATAAAATGCTATAATATTGCCGAAAAATATACAATTTTGCACAATCTTGCCTGAATTTTAAAAAATCTTCCCTGAAAATTGGCGTTTTGATGCAAAATTATAGTTGAAATTTCAAGGATTGCCTTTATAGTAAGGCAAAAAGTAAGGAAAGTAAGGCAATATTTTGCCGTGCGGCAGACTCATTCTGCGGCCGCAGGCATGTAGTTTTTAGGCAACAAATATTAAAAGGAGGGGAAATGGGCGTAAAAATTAAGCTTCTGGCCGCCTGCACGGCGGTTTGTGCGGTTGCAACGGCCGTATGCTTTGCCGCATATATTCCCCAAATCTCGCGCTCGTTCGGCGCCTCTGTCTCCGGCGAGGGAGTAAACGCCGCCCAAAGCTATATGTCGCTGTCCGTCACCCCGCCTTCGGGCGATGAGGGCGGCATCTCTCCGCTCATTTTGGACTATACAATCGACTGTGCCGCCCTTGCCGCCAACGTAGGTGCGGAGCGCGTTACTTTAACGGCCGTCGTGCGCTATGCCGACGGCGTGGATTGCACGGGGGTTGAAGATGTGGCTTATGCCGCGCTCGCCTCGGCTCAATGTACGGCTTCGGCGCAGTGGGGAGAAGGCGACGTTCAGCCTCAGCTTGTCATCTCCTGCACTGGGCAGGGTGCGCAGACTGTTCTTACCATATGCGTGACCTTCACACCGCCGACAGAGGGAGAGTGTAAAGTTAATGTCTCGCTCAGCCTTGGCGGCGGCAGTCAGACCGTGCAATTTTTTGCCGCAAACAGCTCAAAACTGTTCACGGTTGAAAGCGAAATTTTCCCTGCCGCATAGGGAGGAGATGTTATTTTTTTGTAAACAGGGGCCGCGGCGCGCAAATTTTTGCGCGCCGCGGCTTAAATTTGCCCTGAGGTCTTTAAGGCTGCCCGCACGCGTGCGGGCAGCCTCTGCCAAAATCCGGCAGTATATGATAAACATATAATATGGTATAGCGACAGAGTACATTATAACAACTATTAGTAATTTTTAAGGAAAACTTTTGCCGCAATGCGTCCAATACGGTTGACAGCCGCCGCAAATGAGACTAAAATGTGCATAGGATAAGCGGGGATGGCGCGCATTGCGCGCTGCAATATCGGAGCGGCGTATTCTATCGGACGCCCGGATTGTTCCGTGCGCGAAAGGTTTTACGCGCGGTGTTTCCGCATTTTTTGGCGTCGCTCGGCATTAGTGTGTGCCGGCGGCTTTTTATTTGAAACAAAACAAGTCTTTTAGAGGTTACGATGAAGACGGTAAAAAAATATTCCGGCAAAAAAATAGTAATCATCGCCGTGCTCGTCGCCGTGCTGGTAGCCCTTCTGGTCGGAGCCATTCTCATCGGCTCGCCCGAAAAGGGTTCGCTCTCCGAGGAGCTGACCGACGCCGTCCTGCACGAGGATAAGCAGTTTTCGCTGTTCGGGCTGATAAACGTCAATCCCGCGCTCATCTCGGCGTACATAGTAACGGCCGTTCTGCTCATATTCGCGGCGTGCGTGCGTATATTCGCCGTGCCCCGCTTCAGGGAGGTGCCCGGCAAGTTCCAGCTCGTCATCGAGCAGGCTGTCTCCTTCTTCGACAACATGGCCAAGACCAACAGCCCCCACAAAAACGGCTTTCTGGGCTGTTACATCTTCGCCGCGGGCTGTTACATCTTCGTCGGCACGCTGTTCGAGCTGTTCGGCATACAGATGACGGCGGCGGGCGGCCAGTCGGTCAGCCTGCCCGCGCCCCTTTCGGACATCAACGCCGCAATCGCAATGGGCTTTTTGTCCTACTTCGTAATTCTGGGCGGCGGCATAGCCACAAACGGCGTGCGCGGTCTCGGCAGGGCGTTAAAGGAATTCTCCCTGCCCCTGTCGATGAGCTTCCGTCTCTTCGGCGCCCTCCTTTCGGGTCTGCTCGTCACCGAGCTCGTGTACTACGTCATCTATTTAAGCATCGGCCTGCCCGTCATCGTCGGCGTGCTCTTCACGCTGTTGCACGCGCTCATTCAGGCATATGTGCTCACCATGCTCACGGCCACATATTTCGGCGAAGTAACCGAGCCCGCCAAAAAGAAGGGGAAGAGGGCCGCGAAGTCAAAGCATAAAGAGACTGTCGCCGCATAAGGTGACTTTAATATAGCATTAAATTTTTACAGTATATTTGGAGGATTTTATGAAAATCGCTAAGAAAACTCTCTACGTTGTCCTTGCGCTTGCCTTCGCGGCGGCGCTCGTCGCTCTCCTTTCGGCAATGTTCGGCGGCAACGCAATCGCCCTTGCAGACACGACGGGTGAACCCGTTGCGGCGGCAGAGGAAGCTGCAGCCGCTGCACCCTCGCTCACGTCCATAGGCGCCGCAGTGGCAATAGGACTGGCCGCGCTCGGCGGTGCAATCGCAATGGGAATGGCAATAGCAAAGGCTATGGACGGCATCGCCCGCCAGCCCGAAGCAGAGGGCAAAATCCGCTCAACGCTCATGCTCGGCCTCGTATTCATCGAAACGGTCGTCATCTACGCGCTCGTCGTTGCAATACTCATAATGTTCATCGTATAACTCTTCAGAAGTTAATTAGTTGCGGCATATATGCCCACCAATGCAATTTTTTGAGGAAAAATTATGCCACTTAATATAGACTGGCAGCAGATACTGCTGCATCTTTTCAACTTCATAATACTTGTTGCGGGACTGTCATTTCTTCTCTTCAAGCCCGTAAAAAAGTTTATGTCCGAACGCGAGGAGCGCTATAAAAAGGCCGCCTCAGACCACGCGCAGGCTCTTGCCGAAACCGAGGCCCTCGAAAAGGAGCGCCAGGCCAAAATGGCCGCCCTCGACGGCGACCTCGCCGAGCGCGAAAAGCAGGCCCTCGCCGTGACTGAGGCAAAGAAGAACCGTATGCTCGCCGAGGCGCAGGAGCAGGCCGAAAAGATAATAAGCGACGGCCGCAAGCGCGCCGAAACCGAGCGCGAGCGCTACATAGCCGGCGCGGGCGACGAAATCTCCGCAATGGTAGTCCGCTCTGCCGAAAAACTGCTCGCCGCAGAGAGCAGTGCCCAGACCGACGGTGCACTCTACGACAAATATCTCGCGCTTGCTCAGCAGTCTGCGCCCCTCAGCGATGAACGCAAGGCGGCCGTTGCCGACGGCATCAGCAAGAACAAAGGCGAGGGAGTATGCCGCCGCGAAGAGGTTGCCGACATCATAGGCGACGCCGCCGCTTCGGCAATTATGGCGCAGGGAGCAGTCTCCGACAGCGCCGTGTACGACCAGTTCCTGAGCGAGGTCAACAAAGGTGACGGCAATGAATGAGAAAGCAAAATTATATTGCATAACGCCCCCGGATGAGCGCCAGCTCAAGGGCCTTGGGGATTTTTTGCAGCGCACCTACGGCGTCCGCCCCGAAATTGAAATAATCAAGGATGCGTCCGTCGTCGGCGGTTTCCGCCTCGAATACGGCGGCAACGTCTACGACTGGTCTGCCCGCAACTGGATAGGCAAACTTAAGTCTGCCGAATCAGTCCGCGCAGGCGGCGACGCGGCTAAACTGTGGTGTGTAACGCCCCCCGACGAGCGTCAGCTCAAGGGCATAGGCGACTTTCTGGAGCGCACCTACGGCGTTCGCCCCGTAATCGAAGTTATAAAAGACCCGTCCGTCGTCGGCGGCTTCCGCCTCGAATACGGTGACAACGTCTACGACTGGACGGCCAAGAGCAGAATAGAGCGCTTCAAAGAGGATGTAAAGAACAGCACGGGCGGCGTAACGACCCTTCTGCGCGAGGCAGTCGATAACCTCAGGCAGACAATAGAGGGCTGGTCGATGCCAGCAACCGCGCGCGAGGCGGGCAAAGTGCTGTCCGTCGGCGACGGAATAGCCAAAGTCAGCGGCCTCGACTTCGCCGAATACGGCGAGATATTGCAGTTCGAATGCGGGCTCAAGGGCATGGTTCAGGAGCTCTCGCCCGAAGGCGTCGGGTGCATACTGTTCGGCAACGACAGGGAGGTGGAGGCCGGCTCGGCCGTCTACCGCACGGGAAAGACTGCGGGCGTGCCCGCAGGTTACGGCATGATAGGCAGGGTTGTCAACGCGCTCGGCTCGCCCGTGGACGGCGGCAGCGCCATCACTGCAGAGGCATATATGCCCATCGAAACTCCCGCCCCCTCGATTGTCGACCGCCAGCCCGTAAATGCCCCCCTCCGCACGGGAATATTGTCCATCGACAGTATGTTCCCCATCGGCCGCGGCCAGCGTGAACTGATAATCGGCGACCGCCAGACGGGCAAGACCGCCGTGGCTGTGGACACCATTCTGAACCAGAAGGGCCAGAACGTCATCTGCATATACGTCGCCATCGGCCAGAAGGCCAGCTCGGTTGCCCACCTTGTGGAAAACCTCAAAAAGAGGGGCGCGCTGGACTACACAATAGTCGTCTCCTCAACGGCCGGCGATCCCGCTTCGCTGCAATATATTGCGCCCTATTCTGGCTGCGCGATAGGCGAATTCTTTATGAATGCGGGCAAGGACGTGCTCATCATCTACGACGATTTATCCAAGCACGCCGTAGCGTACAGGGCGCTGTCCCTGCTTTTGGGCCGTTCGCCCGGCCGCGAGGCCTATCCCGGCGACGTGTTCTATCTTCACTCCCGCCTTCTGGAGCGTGCCGCGCACCTCTCCGATGAGCGCGGCGGCGGCAGTATGACCGCTCTGCCCATAGTCGAAACGCAGGCGGGCGACATCTCGGCATATATTCCCACCAACATAATCTCCATAACCGACGGCCAGCTCTTTTTGTCGGGCGATCTGTTCTATTCTGGCCAACGCCCCGCGGTAAACGTCGGCATATCCGTCTCGCGTGTGGGCGGCGACGCCCAGACCAAGGCAATGAAGTCGGCCGCGGGCACAATAAGACTCAATCTCGCGCAGTACAGGGAGATGGAGGTGTTCATGCAGTTCTCCTCCGACCTCGACGAAAACACGCAAAAGACTCTCGAATACGGCAGGGGCTTGATGGCCCTTCTGCGCCAGCCCCAGTACAGTCCGCTGGCGGAGTATAAGCAGATAATTCTGCTCGTCGCGGCCACGGGCCACGCCTTTGCCGGCGTCCATGCCGAAGATATTCCCGCGCTCAAGGGCGAGCTTCTGAGCTACTTCGATGCGGCCTGCGGCGATATTATAGCCGAGATAAACACGGGCGCTGCCCTCACCGCCGGGCTCAAGTCGCGCATAATCGAGGCGGCAAAGTCATTCGTCGCCACATATCAGGCCACCAATCATTGATTTTTTTAAGGTGCCTTAATTGAAGCGCTGTTGCGTTTTGATAAATTCTCACGGACGTTGCCCGCTCCATGAATTGAACGCTACGCGTTCATGAATTGGCTACGGGTCTCAGATGGCGCAATGAAAACGCCGTTTTCGGTCACCGCATCGCGCGACCTGTTGCGCTCGCTCACCTCGCAAGGCAAAACAGTACACTGTACTGTTTTGAGAATACCTTGCTCGCCATGAATTCTCGCAATCTGCGATTGCTCCATTGAGGTGAGAAATGTTTTAAAAATATGTGCTCACCACAATGCACACTTCGCTGTGCAATTCATGCCGCCATATAATTGCCTCAATCGAAGTGAGGAGCCGGAGCGGCAATTCATGCGCCGAAGGTGCAATTCATAGGCTGTATGCCCCCCCCAGCGCACAACAAGCGTTAACTTTTTTCTTTATGTCAGACCTTCATTCGATTAAAAAGAGAATAGATTCGATAGGCGATACGCGCAAGATAACCAATGCGATGTATCTCATTTCGTCTGCAAAGATGCGCAAGGCCAAGGCCGACCTTGACCGTACCCGCCCCTACTTCGAGGCGACCCGCACGGAAATCAAGCGCATCTTCCGTTCGGGCGAACTGCCCGAAAACCGCTATCTCTATCCGCTGGACGAAAACGAAAAGGTGACGGGCACCTACGCCTGCCTGCTTATTACGGGCGACAAGGGTTTGGCGGGCTCATATAACTACAACGTCATCAAAAAGGCGCAGGAGCTCGTTGCGGCGGGCAATGACGTAAAGTGGTACGTCGTCGGCGAATACGGCAGGCATTACTGCGCACAGCACGGTATAGCGGTCGAACAGTCCTTTCTGTATACGGCTCAGAACCCCACAATGCGCAGGGCGCGCGAGATTGCCGATATCCTCCTCGAAGGTTATATCGACGGCGCGTTCGCCAAGATATATGTTGTGTACACCGATATGAAGGGCATGCTCGATGAGGCCAGGCTTACAAGGCTCATACCCTTTCACAGAAGCCAGTTCGACGTCACCGTCACCGAAAAGCCCATAATCAACCCCTTTGAATATTCGCCCTCGCCCGAAGCCGTGCTCGACAGCATAATGCCCGCCTATATTTCAGGCTTTATATACAGCGCGCTTGTCGACAGTTTCTGCAGTGAACAGCACGCCAGAATGGTGGCGATGAAGTCCGCCAACGACAGCGCGGAGGAGCTCATTTCAAAGCTCAAAGTCGAATACAACAGGCTGCGTCAGGCAGCCATTACCCAGGAAATTACCGAAATCGCCGCAGGCGCCCGCGCCCGCGGACGGGAAGGAGAATAGTTTTGAATACGGGAAAAATCATCCGCATAGCCGGCCCCGTCATCGACGTAAGGTTTGAGAACGGGACTCTGCCCAAAATACGCGACGCGCTCACCGTCGAAAACGGCGGCAAGACGCAGGTGATGGAGGTGGCCTCGCATATCGGCGGGGACACCGTCCGCTGCATAATGCTCGGCCCGTGCGAGGGTCTTTCGCGCGGCGCTGTGGCAGTCGCCACCGGCGACGTCATAAAGGTGCCCGTCGGCGAATGCACGCTGGGCAGAATGTTCAACGTATTGGGCGAGCCGATTGACGGCAAGCCCGCCCCCGAAGCCGAACAGAAGTGGGGCATATACCGCCCCGCGCCTTCCTTCGAGGATCAGTCCCCCGTCGCCGAAGTGCTGGAGACGGGCATAAAGGTCATCGACCTCATGGAACCCTACGCCAAGGGCGGCAAGATAGGCCTGTTCGGCGGCGCGGGCGTCGGCAAGACGGTGCTCATACAGGAGCTCATACACAACGTCGCCATGGAGCACGGCGGTTACTCTATATTCACGGGCGTCGGCGAGCGCTCGCGCGAGGGCAACGATCTCTGGCGCGAGATGTCGGCCAGCGGCGTCTCGGATAAAACCGCGCTCGTGTTCGGGCAGATGAACGAATCGCCCGGCGTGCGCATGCGCGTGGCGCTCACTGGCCTGACCATGGCCGAGTACTTCCGCGACGCGCAGAAGAAGGACGTGCTCCTGTTTATAGACAACATATTCCGCTTTGTTCAGGCCGGTTCGGAGGTCTCAACCCTCCTCGGCCGTATGCCTTCGGCCGTAGGCTACCAGCCCACTCTGGCCGGCGAAATGGGCGAGCTCCAGGAGCGCATCGCCTCCACGCGCGACGGCTCCGTAACCTCGGTGCAGGCGGTATATGTGCCTGCGGACGACCTTACCGACCCCGCCCCCGCAACCGTCTTCGCCCACCTCGACGCAACCACCGTTTTAAGCCGCAAGATAGCCGAACAGGGCATATATCCCGCCGTCGACCCGCTTGAGTCGACCTCGCGCGTGCTCGAAGAGGACATCGTCGGAAAGGAGCACTACCAGACGGCCCGCCGCGTGCAGGAGACTCTGCAGAAGTACTCCGAGCTGCAGGACATAATAGCCATTCTCGGCATGGACGAATTGTCGGAGAGCGACAAGCTTACCGTCTACAGGGCGCGCAAGGTGCAGAGGTTTTTATCCCAGCCCTTCCACGTAGCCGAAAAGTTTACGGGCGTAAAGGGCGTATATGTGCCCGTGTCCGAGACGGTCAAGGGCTTCAAGGCCATTCTCGACGGCGAGATGGACGACTATCCCGAAGCCGCCTTCTACAACGTGGGCACGCTTGACGACGTGCGCGCCAAAGCCGAGGCGCTCGAAGCTGAAAAATAATGCGGGTCGTGCCTCAAAAACGGGGCGCCCGCGCTGATTACCGCACTTTGCGGAGGTAAAATATGAACACATTCACGCTCCACCTTCTCGGCGCCGACAGGCTCTTCTACGAGGGGCAATGTTACAGCGTCACCGTCCCCGCCAGCGACGGACAGTACGGCGTTCTGGCCGGTCACGCCAACCTTATAACGGCCATAGTGCCGGGCGAACTTACCTTCACCGTGCCCGGCGATGAACCCGTAACCGTAGCCGTGGCCGCGGGCATAATGAAGGTGGAGGACAACGACGTTTTGATTCTAGTCGACTCTGTGCTCCGCCCCGAAGAGATCGATGCCGACCGCGCCAGAGAGGAGGCGGCGGCCGCGCGCGAGGCGCTGATGCAGAAGAAGAGCAGGCAGGAATACCGCTCCGCCCAGGCTCAGCTCGCCCGCGCCGTCACCAAGCTCAAGGTGCGCCGCAAGGGTTCGAGCCGACGCATTTAGTTGCGGCATATGTGCGTGGCAATCATTATTGTCGTTGCAAAGCATAGCCTTCAAAAGCCATATATACATCGCGGGGGCGCGGAACTTTAAGTTCCGCGCCCCCGCGTTTTTTTATTTTCAATCTTTACAGTGTAAAAGATGTATGCTATAATGGAAGTATGAATAAAAATGCCTTTGCAGACGTCGCCGCAACTGAAAATAACTCTAAGTGGGAGGGGCTCACTTCCCGCCCCGCCGAGCTGTATTCGCGCGGCGACGAGATCCGCTCCCCCTTTGCGCGCGACTATACGCGCATACTCCACTGCATGGCCTTCAGGCGGCTCAAGCACAAGACTCAGGTCTTTTACAATGTCGACAACGACCATGTGTGCACCCGCCTCGAACACGTTGCGCACGTCGAGTCGGTGTCCAACACCATAGCCAAATATCTGGGGCTCAACGACGAGCTCACCCGCGCCATATCCTTCGGGCACGACCTCGGTCATGCTCCCTTCGGCCACTATGGCGAACGCGTGCTCTCGCGCCTGTCCGAGGAGCGCGTCGGGCACAAGTTCTGGCACGAGCGCAACGGCCTGCGCTTTGTGGACAGCCTCGAGCTTTTAGAGGACAACAATAAAAATCTGCGCAACTTAAACCTTACCTATGCCGTCCGCGACGGCATAATCGCGCATTGCGGCGAGGTGGACGAAAACGGCATATTCCCGCGCGAAGAGCTCATCGACCTCGATAAGTTCGACCGCGTCGGCAAATACCAGCCTGCCACTTGGGAGGGTTGCGTTGTAAAAATTTCAGATAAAATCGCCTATATCGGCAGGGATATAGAGGACGCGCTGGCGCTCGGCTTTCTCGAACGCGGACAGGTTGAGGAGCTTGAGGCTATGGCCCAGAAGAGCGGCGCTTTAAATACCACCGTCATAATTCACGACCTCATATCGGATATCTGCGCCAACAGCTCGCCAAATGAGGGCATACGTCTCTCGCCTGAGGCCAACGCAAAGCTCAACGCCGTAAAGGCCTTCAATTACAAAAATATATATTCAAATCCCCGTTTCGAGGCCTATCAGCAGTATGCCGCGCTCGTATTAAACAGCATCTTCAATGTCCTTGCAGATCTGTACGCCCCGCAATATGCCCTGTCCAACGTGTTGAGGGCGCGAAAGTATTACCCGCTGTTGTGCTCATCTTTTGCCGACTGGCTTGCCAGACTGTGCTCGCCCGAAGCCGTCCCGCAGGAGCTTGAAGAGCTCTCCGCGCGGTGCATAAACAAAAAAATCTACGGGCGGCTGGACGATGAAAAGATATATGCGCAGGCCGCTATAGACTTCCTTTCGGGCATGACAGATAAGTTTGCCGTAAAAATTCACTCAGAATTGCTGTCATACCGCGGGTCAAGTTTTTAAAATACGCTTGACAACGCGGGTGCAAGCATTTATAATTTAATCAAATAAAAAATGTGAGGTAAGATGATGAATTTGCTTGCAGCATTGCCCGAATGGTTTACCAGCTGGGGTTGGATCGTAATAGTCGTTGCGGCGGTTATCATAATAGCCGTCGTGATATTGCTCATCGTCCGCGCTAAAAAGGGCGGCGACGAAGCACAGGTGGAAGAGGCGCCCGCCGCAGAGGGGCAATCCCCCGCACAGCCCGCCGCTCAACCTGAAGTTGAGGAGGAAGAGGGCATAGACGAGGACACCGTCGACGCCGAGGACGCGGAGGAGCCCGAAGAGGACGAGGCTGAAGAGTCGGTGCAGTCTTCTGCAGCCAACGGAGCGTCCGCGCAAGCTGCTAAGGAGGAAAAGTCAAAGCCTGCCAACAAGACCTACCATATCGCAAAGCGCAAGGCGGATAACAGGTGGCAGGTAAAGATGGCAGGCGGCGCAAAGGCCATAAAGCTGTTCAATACTCAGTACGAGGCCATAGACTTCGCCAAAAAACTGGCCGAAAACCAGGAGGCCAAGATAGTCATTCACAAGGAGGACGGCACCTTCCGCCGCCTTACATACCACAAAAAGAAGTAAAAACGCAGTTGGGCGCGGCATTTGCCGCGCCCGATTTAAATTCCGGCGTGTAAAATTAAAGCGCGTGGCGCGGAGTTTTCAACTCCGCGCCACGCGTTGTTTATGCTATTATATTTTAAAATTATTTATATTGCAAGCCTCTCAATCTAACGGCGGATTGGTGCGTTGCCGCCAATGCATAACGAGCGTTAATATTTTTAATTGATTACGTCGCAAGGGGAATTTATTTCCCCGCCAGCGGACACAATTTGCGCATACCTGCGCCTCGGCAGGTGAATGTGGCGCAATTATATTAATGTAGGGCTACTTAAGATTGCGCCACAGAGGGCAGCGCCCTTAAATAACGGCGAGTTGGTGCATATCCTCTTATGCACAACGAGCGTTAATTTAATAATATGTTGCAACCATTTCGTCGGGGGGAAGGGGGTCGGCTCTTTCAATCTTCTCGGCAATGAGCACGGGCCCCTCGCCGCGGTAGACGGCGTTGTATTCGTACTCCACTTTGGCGGTGACTTCAAGCCAGTCCTTGGTCTTTACCCCGTCAATATGCCCGTTTGTCTTGAGTGCAAACCCGTCGTAGGCGATGTCGGCCTCACAGCAGGTCATAATGTAACGCCCTATGACTATAAAGCCCTGCGGCACCTTTTTGGAGACGGCCGCCATTCCCTTGAATTTTACCGTCTTTCCCATATATGCGGGGGTGTTTTCGGATAAATCGCGGTAGAACAGCGCAAAATCCCTGTCCTCAATCTCAATAACCGGCGCGTCCATATCGTAGGGCATGGGGTCAACAATGTCGTCAAATTCTGCTTTGCCCCCCACATATTCGTAAACTATGTCTGCCCGGCGAGTGATCGCGCGCACAACTTTGTGGAATTCGTCCTTGCTCATCTCGCCCCTGAAGCGGTTGAACACGACCATCTGCGTCATAAAAATCTTGTCGTAGGTCAGCTGGCGCATATTCTGGTTGTAGCTTAAGAATGTATTGGCGTCAAAGAAGGTCATCATCTGGTTGATGACCCAGCTTTCGGGCATGGCGTCAAAAAAGTCCTGCAACATCCACGTGCCGTTATATTCCACAACCACGCGCTGCGCCCTGTACTTTTTTGTCAGGTAGTTCAGGGTGTACTCGTTCAGGTGCTCTTTGTCCTCAATGGTCTCCACGGCCACGTTCTTGACCTTGAATTTTTTAACGTCGTACTCCTCAACGCCCTCCTCGCAGATGAGAAGAAGAGTGCGTTCGCCGTTCTCCATGCGCGGGTCCTCCAAAGTTTCCTGAATAAACTTTGTCTTGCCGCCCTCTAAAAATCCTAAAAATAAAAATACAGATACGTCTTCCATAGGTACCCTTGTAAAGTGAAATGCAAT
Source organism: Candidatus Coproplasma excrementipullorum (assembly GCA_018714165.1). GTDB lineage: Bacteria > Bacillota > Clostridia > Christensenellales > Borkfalkiaceae > Coproplasma > Coproplasma excrementipullorum. The sequence continues at coordinate 23,220 of DVNU01000027.1, forward strand.
CTTCGATTGCGTGAAATGGCGCCGTTCGGCGCCGTGAAATAAACGCAATGCGTTTGTGAAATGCGCGGCTTCGCCGCGCGTTATGGTATAAATTTATGCGCCACGGCGCACTTTTCTCACCTCAACGCAACCTGTAGGGTTGCAATTCGCGCGCCTGAGTGATATGGAAAGTGAGAAGTGATGAGTGGAAGGCGCATTTCACGAAAACGGTTTACCGTTTTCAATTCACGCACAGCTCTGCCGTGTATTTCGCGCTCTTCACCGATTATTCGGCAAAGAGCATTTGCAATTCTTCCTCGTCCAGCTTGCTGCCTATTACGCACAGTCTGCCCGTGTAAAGGGGTGCGCCGTGGCGTATATCTATCTCGCCGGGCACGTAGTCAAAGTGCAGCCACTGTCCGTCCGTGCCCTCGACTATGCCCTTCGCGCGCAGTACCACGCCATATGTGACCGCGTCGGAGAGGGCAGAGAGTTTGCTTTTAATCTCTTCCTCGGTAAACTTCTTGCTCGTCTCCGTGCCCCAGCTGGTGAACACTTCGTCGGCATGGTGATGGTGGTGATGCTCGTGATCATGTCCGCAGCCGCACTCATCGCCGTGCTCGTGGTGGTGTTCGTGCTCATCTTCATCATCATCGTGGTGATGATGCTCATGGTCATGTCCGCAACCGCACTCATCGCTGTGTCCGTGATGGTGCTCGTGCTCATCCTCATCGTCGTGATGGTGATGATGTTCATGCTCGCCCTCAACTTCCTGTGCAAGTTTGGCCAGCTCGTCGGCAAGGGTGGAGGTGTGCTCCATTGCGGAAAGGATTTCCTTACCGTCCAATTTCTTTAAATCGGTGGTTACAATCGTTGCCTTGTCGTTGTGAGCACGCACAAGCTCGACGGCCTTCTGTAACTTATCCTCGGAGACGAGGTCTACGTGGCTGAATATGATGCATGCGGCGCTCTCTATCTGATCGTTGAAGAACTCGCCGAAGTTCTTCATGTACATCTTGCACTTGTTGGCGTCGACTACGGTGGTTAAAGAATTTATCTTCGCGTCGGAAAGGCCTGCTCTCTCTACGGCCTTGGCCACGTCCGAAAGCTTGCCCACGCCGGAGGGCTCAATGAGTATTCTGTCGGGGTGGTACTGTTCGTCCACCTGCTTTAAAGCCTTTGCAAAGTCGCCTACCAGCGAACAGCAGATACAGCCGGAGTTGAGCTCGTTCACCGTAATGCCTGCCTCCTGCATGAACCCGCCGTCGACGCCTATTTCGCCGAATTCGTTTTCGATCAGCACAAGTTTTTCGCCCGCATAGGCTTCCTTAATCAGCTTTTTGATGAGCGTCGTCTTGCCCGCGCCCAAAAAGCCTGAAAATATATCAATCTTTACCATAAAAATACTTCCTTTAAACTTCCTTTTCTATATTATATAACCATGTTTAAGAAATTGCAAACAAAAAAATATGTGCCCGCCGCATCCGCGGCGGGCACATAAGCAAGGGGCGGACGGCAAATGCCGTCCGCCCCTTCGGCGTTAATTATTTGATTATTGCGCCACAGTCTGCATTACTTGATGTCGATGTAGGACGACTGTATCTGCTTGGGCTGCGATTTGGGCACGCTTATTGCCAGCATGCCGTTTTCGTATTTGGCCTTGATGTCGGCCTGGGTTACGTCGTCGCCCACATAGTAGCTTCTTGAGCAGCTCTCGGAAATCTCTTTCCTTACATAGTGTTTCTTGTTATCTTCTTCCTTACTTTCCTTACTAGCACTTACCGTAAGGTAACCGTTTTCAAGGGCAACTTTTATCTGGTCCTTGCTGTAGCCGGGCATTTCGATATCCAGCTCGTAGGCGGAATCCGTCTCTTTTATATTTGTCTTAAGGTCGTGCTGTTCATCGAAGAATACGGGGCGGAAGAAATCGTCGAATGCGTCGAATAAGTCGTAGGTGTTATTTCTTTTAGTCAAATAGTTTTTCATAAAATTAATCTCCTTTAATCGCAAAATTTATTTAAAACGTTGCGGGAGTCTTTTTTATGACTTCCTATCCGGGGAGTCTCTTTATGGCTTCCTATTTCGTTCACTATAATTATAACGCTCTTTCAACCGATTAAAACACACGTTTTTTAATTTTTTAAAAAAGTTGGGTTGGCCTGCGGGCTATAGAAGGTAGGGGGTGAGGAGAACGGCGTTGCCGCACACGGCTCTGCCGTGTCATGTTGAGCGAAGTCGAAACATCCGGCCCGGCTTTCACTGCTGCCGGATACTTCGACTGTGGCGCTTCGCGCCTCTGCTCAGTATGGCAATGAGCGACGGATGAGGGATAAATCACGTCATCCCATAACTCCTGTCCCCTAATCACTAAACTGTTAAATCAAGCATAAATGAACAAATTTCACATAAAATTGTGTTATACAATAACAAAAATACAGCTATATAACATTTCAGATTTAACATAAGAAAATATAATACTTGTTTTTTGCATATTTTAAACGTATTTTTTTGCGGCGGAAAGGGTATTTAAAGGGCGCAAAAAGTCAATATCTTGTGGTGTAAAACGCCCAAAAACACAAAAACGGACAACCGATAAAAAAATAGCGCAAACAGGGGCAAAAACGGGCGGTTTTATATAAAAAATGCGCAAAAAACCTTAAAAAAACGGCCTTCAATCAGTTGACAGGGGGCCGCGATTATAATATAATAGTCAAGCGTGTTGAGAGACGTGCGTATAGGGATGAGGCGTAAAGTTACTTTAAATTGCCCTTGAAGCTGCGGGCAAAAGATAATTTACGCTGACAAATGTAGGGGCCTGACCCCTGCGACTAACCGTGGCTTTGATTGACTACGCCATAAAAATGGCGTTTTTTGATGTTAAAACCGCGATACACACGGATAAGTTGACGCGACTTAAAGCATTTTTGTTAGTATAAAAAGGAGAAACAAATGGCAGGACAGAAAATCAGAATCAAACTTGTAGCATACGATCACGAGCTCGTAGACCTTGCGGCTTCGAGAATCGTTGAAACTATGAAGAAGAGCGGCGCTAAAATTTCGGGCCCCATACCCCTTCCCACCGAGCGCGAGATTGTAACAATCCTTCGCAGCCCCCACAAGTATAAGGACAGCCGCGAACAGTTCGAACAGAGAACTTATAAAAGAATCATCGACATCTACACCCCCAACGCCAAGCTTCTGGACACCGTCCATCTCCCTGCGGGCGTAGACATCAAAATCAAACTCTAAGCAACCAATCCACGATACTCTACGGCTCCGTGCCGACGCTGTGCGTCTGATGAAATGCAATCTTCGATTGCGTGAAATACAAGCAAGCTTGTATGAAATGCCGCCTCGACAGGTCTTTTCAATTGACTTTTAAAATGGCGGCGTGAAATGGAGGTGCCCTCCGTTGAGGTGAGAAGTATTTTTAAAAATTCTTCCGCCACAACGCACACCGCGGTGTGCATTTCACGGCGAAAGCGCAGACTTTCGTCATTTCACGGCTGCGGGCAACCGCAGGCATTTCACGCGATGCCAACGGCATTGCATTTCACTTATTATATATAAGGTGTACGGCGGCGCTACTCGGATACGCGGTATCAACGGTAAAAAATAAATCGGAGGATCTTTAACATTATGATTAAAGCAATCATCGGCCGTAAGGCGGGCATGACCCAGGTATTTACGGCAGACGGCAAGGTTATACCCGTAACCGTCATCGAGGCAGGCCCCTGCCCCGTCGTCCAGATCAAAACTGTAGAAAAAGACGGCTATGCCGCTTTGAAGCTCGGTTTTGACAAGACGAGCGAGAAGGCGCTTACAAAGCCCCAGCTCGGCCAGTTCAAGAAGGCCGGCGTCGAGCCCTGCAAAGTGCTCAAGGAATTCAGGCTCGACGACCTCTCTTCCTACACCGTAGGCGGCGAGATCAAGGCCGACGTGTTCAACGCCGGCGACAGGGTAGACGTTCACGGCGTAACCAAGGGCCACGGCTACAGCGGCGTCATCAAGAGATGGAACCAGCACCGCTTAAAGGAAACGCACGGCGTCGGACCCGTACACAGGGAGCCCGGTTCCATGGGCGCAAACAGCTCGCCTTCAAGAGTATTCAAGAACAAGCACCTCGCAGGTCAGTACGGTCACGAAAACGTAACCATCCAGAACCTCGAAGTGGTAAGAGTAGACGTTGAAAGAAACTGCATACTCATCAAGGGGTCCGTTCCCGGCCCCGACGGCAGCGTCGTAACCATCAACGATACCGTTAAATAAGGAGGACTTACAAAATGCCCAGCATTAAAGTATATAAAATGGATGGCACCGAAGCGGGAAGCATGGAGCTTTCCGAAAAGGTTTTCGGCGCCGAATACAGAGAAGAACTCATTCATCAGGCGGTAGTTACCCGCCTCGCCAACGAAAGACAGGGCACCAAGTCCACCTTAACCCGTACCGAAGTACGCGGCGGCGGCCGCAAGCCCTGGCGCCAGAAGGGCACGGGCAATGCCCGTCAGGGCTCCATCCGCGCTCCCCAGTGGATAAAGGGCGGCGTGGTATTCGCCCCCAAGAGCAGGGATTTCTCCAAGGATATGAACAAGAAGGCCAAGGTTGCCGCTCTCATCTCCGCCCTCTCCAAGAAGGTTGCCGACGGCGAGCTCGTCGTTATAGACCAGCTCTCTGTCAAAGAGGGTAAGACCAAGGAGATGGCCGCATTCCAGAAGGCGCTCGGCCTCGACAAGACGGCCGTAGTCGTAATGGATAGCGCAGACGAAAAGGTCATCCTTGCCGCAAGAAATCTTGAAAAACTTTCCACCCTTCCCGTTGAGCAGATCTCAACCTACGAGGTGGTTGCTAACGCAAAGGTCGTTTTAACCAAGGCGGCCGTACAGAAAATCGAGGAGGTCTACGGAGAATAATGTTAGCTCAGGACATCATTATAAGACCCCTTCTCACAGAAAAGGGATACGACGGCATCGCGGACAAGAAGTACACCTTCATCGTCGCAAAGAGCGCAAACAAGACTCAGATCAAGGACGCCGTTGAAAAGCTGTTCAAGGTAGACGTTGAAAGCGTAAACACCGTAAACTGCAAAGGCAAGTTAAAGAGGATGGGCCGCTACGAAGGCTACACCCCCGACTATAAGAAGGCCATCGTTCAGCTCAAGGCTGACTCCAAGACGATTGAGTTCTTCGATTCGTTATCCTGACAGGAGGTTTGAAAAATGGCAGTTAAAAGATATAAACCGACATCCCCTTCCCGCCGTTTTATGACGGTCTCGGCCTACACCGAGCTGACGGGGGATAAGCCCGAAAGAAGCCTTCTTCACGATAAGAGAAAGACGGGCGGCAGAAACAATACAGGCAAGATAACCGTTCGTCACATCGGCGGCGGCAACAGAATCAAGTACAGAATAATCGACTTCAAGCGCAATAAGGACGGCATACCCGCAACGGTCAAGTCCATCCAGTACGACCCCAACAGGTCTGCGCACATCGCGCTCCTCGCCTATGCCGACGGCGAAAAGAGGTACATCCTCGCTCCCGTAGGCCTCAACGTAGGCGACAAGGTGCTCTCCGGCCCCGCGGCCGACATCAAGGCGGGCAACGCTCTCGCCCTTGCTGATATCCCCGTAGGTACCGTCATCCACGCAATCGAACTTCAGCCCGGCAGAGGCGCCCAGATTGCAAGGGCGGCAGGCATCTCGGCCCAGATAATGGCAAAGGAAGGCGCATACGCCACCCTCAAGATGCCCTCGGGCGAGATGAGGCTGGTATCCGTCAAGTGCAAGGCAACCGTCGGCCAGGTCGGCAACCTTGAGCACGAAATTATCCACCTCGGCAAGGCCGGCAAGACGCGCTATCTCGGCGTAAGGCCCACCGTCCGCGGCTCGGTAATGAATCCCAACGACCACCCTCACGGCGGCGGCGAAGGCAAGTCGCCCGTAGGCCACGCAGGCCCTATGACCCCTTGGGGCAAGCCTGCTCTCGGATATAAGACGAGAAAGAAGAAGAACACCTCTTCCAAGTATATCTTGAAGAGAATCAACTAAGGAGCGGAGGATAGAAAATGTCAAGAAGCGTCAAGAAAGGGCCTTATTACGAAGAAAGGCTTATGTCGAGAATAGAAGCAATGAACGCATCGGGCGAGAAAAAGGTTGTAAAGACCTGGTCGCGCGCAACGACTATCTTCCCCCAGTTCGTAGGTCACACAATCGCCGTTTACGACGGCAGAAAGCACGTGCCCGTATACATCACCGAGGATATGGTAGGCTGCAAGCTCGGCGAGTTTGCTCCCACCAGAACCTTCAAGGGTCACGCCGCAAAGACCGTCAAGAAGTAAGGAGAATTAAGTTATGGCAAGCAACATGAAGAAAAAGACAGAAAAAATTGCCGCAACTAAGGATAAGCGTCCTTACGCAACGGCAAAATATATCAGAATTTCACCCTATAAGGTAAGAACCGTGCTTGCTCTCATCAGGGGCAAGAGCGTCGAAGACGCCGCCGCAATACTGCAGTACTGCAACAAGGGCGGCAGCGAGGAGGTAAGAAAGGTTCTCCTTTCCGCCGCGGCCAACGCCGAACACAACTTCGGCATGGACAGATCCGATCTGTACGTAGCCGAAACGTTCGCAAACGGCGGCCCCCACCTCAAGAGGATGCAACCCGTCTCCAAGGGTCGCGGCCACGCGATACTCAAGAGAACGAGCCACATCACGGTAATACTCGATGCTAAGGAAATTTAAAGGAGTCAAGTAAATGGGACAGAAAGTTAATCCTCACGGTTTAAGAGTAGGCGTCATCGCCCCCTGGAGCACACAGTGGTATGCAGATAAAAAGGATTTCGGCAAACAGCTCAAGGAAGATAACGTCATCCGCAACTTCATCAAGCAGAAGTATTACGACGCGGCTATTTCCAAAATCTTTATCGTAAGAGCAGCAAACAAGATCGAAGTCACCATCTACACGGGCCGTCCCGGCGTGCTTATCGGCAAGGCCGGCTCCGAGATAGAGGTAATCAAGAAGAATCTTGCAAAGCTGACCAACGGCAAGATAATCATTATAAACGTCAAGAAGATCGACAAGATCGATCAGGACGCACAGCTCGTTGCGGAAGCGGTAGCTTCCCAGCTCGAAAAGCGCGTATCGTACAGAAGGGCCATCAAGCAGCAGCTCTCCAAGGTATCCAAGTCCGGCGTAAAGGGCGTAAAGATAACCGTAAGCGGCCGCCTCGACGGCAGGGAAATCGCCGGTTGCGAAAGCTACCACGACGGCTCCATTCCCCTTCAGACGATAAGGGCTGACATTGATTACGGCTTTGCGGAAGCGCACACCACCTTCGGCGTACTCGGCGTTAAGTGCTGGATATACAAGGGTGAAGTGCTCACGGGCTCCAAAAAGCTGATAATTTCGGACGGAGGCGAAGAGTAAAATGTTAATTCCCAAGAGAGTAAAAAGAAGAATGCAGCACCGCGGCAGAATACGCGGCCGCGCCCACAAGGGTAACAAGATTGCCTACGGCGAGTACGGCCTCGTAGCCGAAGAGGGCGGCAGAATCACTTCCAACCAGATAGAAGCGGCCCGTATCGCGATGACCAGATTCATCAAGCGCGGCGGCCAGGTATGGATAGACATATTCCCCCACAAGCCCATCACCAAGCACCCC
>DVNU01000028.1 GCA_018714165.1 Candidatus Coproplasma excrementipullorum
AAGTACAACGCTTTCCCCATGCGACCGTTGAACTGGCACTCTCCAAAAGACTATATCACTGATTTCTTAAAAGACGGTTTACTCCATTAATTTTATCTTTAAACTGTCTCACATGTTTGACAAACCTACAATAATTCAATTTGTAATGAATTGCGGCTTACAGCCGCATGAATTTTCGGCTCAAACGCCTCAATTAATGGGCTATGCCATGAATTCTCGCAATCTTCGATTGCTCCATTGTGGTAAAAATTATTTAAAAATATTTCTCACCACAATGCACACATTAGTGTGCAATTCGTGCCGTCTTACATAGCGGCGTACCGCCGCTTTACCACTTCAACCTGTGCAGTTGGCCCTTTTTATTCATACTCTCAAACCCGCTCTGGCGAAATCCCTCGTACACGGCTATAGCCACCGAGTTGGAGAGGTTGAGCGAGCGCAGTTCGCCCATCATCGGTATGCGCACGCAGCTGTGCGGATTGGCCCTTAAAAGTTCTTCGGGCAGTCCTTTTGTCTCCTTGCCGAACACAAGAAAATCGCCGTCGGTATATTCAATGTCGGTGTAGCAGTTGAGCGCCTTGGTGGTAAAGTAAAAGAACCTGCCCTGTGGGAATGCAGCTTGCAGCTCTTCAAAGTTCTCCCAGTATTTGATATCCACATACTGCCAGTAGTCCAGCCCCGCGCGCTTTAAATATTTGTCGCTCACCTCAAAGCCCAGCGGTTTCACCAGGTGGAGGCGGCAACCCGTCGCCGCGCACGTGCGCGCAATGTTGCCGGTATTTTGCGGAATTTCAGGCTCTACCAAAACAATGTTAAACATAATTCCTCACTGATAAAATGTCACCTGCGCATATGCGCAGTTATAAGCAGTTATAAGATGTCATCCGCTATATTATAAATAATGTAAAGTGTTTTATCAAGCTAAATCCACTCGTTGATGTGTTTTTTATAAAGTGATAATTTTCGTCGCTTGGGCACGATATTTAAACAATATTTAAAAATAATTAAGTTTTGCCTCAAAACCGCGCTTTTGGGGCAAAGGCCCAAATTTGCGATTCCTCTCGCCTCTGCCGTTTTCCTTCGGGAGGCTCGGCAGAGCAGCGCTTCGCTCGCGCAGCGGTTGAATTTGCACGATTACCACTTGTGTTAACCAGCTATTTTTATTTTACAATTAATTGACAAACCTGTTACAAAACTGTTACAATTATAATGCAAATATACGATGGAGAGAAAAAACTAAATGGGTATAGGCGACGTATTAAAGATAATCTACTCTGTTTTCTACCTGCTCGGCGGCATAACCGTGTTCATGATCGGCATGGATATTCTGAGCTCCAATATGGAGAAGGCCGCAGGCAGCAAGATGCGCACGCTTATCGGCAAGGCTACAAAGAATAAATTTCTCGGCATCGGCACGGGTACGGCGATAACGGCCATTATTCAAAGTTCATCGGCCACAACGGTAATGGTCGTGGGCTTTGTAAACATCGGCCTCATGACGCTCACTCAAGCCGCGTCAATAATAATGGGCGCCAACATCGGCACAACCATTACAGCCTTTATAACCGCCCTTGCCGTGGGTGATGCTACGGCTACAGGCAACGTCGCCGAGTTTGACATATCTGCAATATTCGCTCTCATAGCCTTTCTGGGACTGATGATGACGCTCTTTTCCAAAGAGGAAAAGACAAAGCGCATCGGCAATATGCTCTCCGGCCTCGGTCTCATCTTTATCGGTCTGTACACAATGGACTTCACCGTCTCCGACGTCACTTCAGACCCTACGATCGGCCCCGTCATCGACAATATGTTCATAGCCATAGGCAATGGAAAGGACTTTCTCACCTGGGAAGCTCTGGTTCTCTTCCTGCTGGGCCTTATACTTACGGCCATAATGCAGTCCTCGTCTGCCGTCACGGGCATAGTCATTGCGCTTGCCGGCCGCGGACTTATAAATATTTATATGGCAATGTTCATAGTGCTCGGTTCAAACATAGGCACATGTGTAACTGCCCTCATCTCTTCAATCGGCACAACAACCAATGCCAGGCGCGCCGCCTGCATACACCTGTGTTTCAACGTAATCGGCTGTCTCATCTTCGCCATACCCGTCACTGTATGGGGGGCGGATATAGCCTCATTCCTCAATTATATCTGCGGCGGCAGGGCCACCTGGGAGATAGCGCTCTTCCATCTCTTCTTCAACGTTGTAAACACCGTCATTCTCATGTGGTTCATTCCCCAGCTCGTCAAGCTGTCTCATATCATTATACGTGACAGGAAGGGCGACAATCAGGAGGAGCAGGGCGAAAACGACGAACAGCTCGACAAGCGCCTTTTAAAGACTCCCGCAATCGCCGTCGGCCAGTCCCGCAAGGAGATTGTAAAGATGGGCCGCATAGCCTTCTCTAACTAGAAACTGGCCGTTGAGATGCTGCTCGGCTATGACATTACCCAGAGGGAAAAGTTTGCTGAAAACGAAAAGCGCATAAACGACCTCAATAAGTATATAACGCAATTCCTTGTAAAACTGTCCTCGGAGGATATTTCTGTCACTGACGAGACAAAGGTATCGTCCTTCTACCACGTTGTCAGCGATATCGAGCGCATAGGCGACTATGCCGAAAATATCGTAGAGTATACCGAGGAGATGGTAAATACGGGGGTCAGGTTCTCCGACCACGCCGTCGCCGAGATAAAGGAGATGGACGAATATCTCTCCGAGCTGTATAAATATGTTGAAATGGCCTTTGCCAACCACAACTTAAGCTATACGCAGAACATCGAAAACGCTGAAAATTCAGTGGATGAGATGTGTGCGAAGATGAAGGATGCGCACATACGCCGCACGCAGGAGGGGCGTTGTTCTCCCGAAGCGGGTTCCGTATACCTTCAGCTGGCCGTAAATATGGAGCGCATAGGCGACCATATGACCAACATTTCCAATTCCATAAAGTCTTACGTGGAGCCCAATTCTTAATAATGTCTATGGTGCGCCGCCGCACAAGCGGCGGCGCGTTCATAAAGTATCCCAACCCATCCGGGATATCAAAAAAACACCGCACCGGCGGTGTTTTTTCCTTTGTGTTAAGTTACATTGGTGCGCGCATATGCTCCCGCTAAACGGCTAAAGCAGCTTTTTGAGCTCGCTTAAAAACACCTCTGCGGCGGGCGAAAAAATCTGATACTTTTTCCAGGCTATGTCCAGTCTCGACTGCAATTCGGGCCTGAGCGGCACAAAGCGCAGGTCGCCGCCCTGTGTATTTATCAGCCCTTCCAGGCTCACGGCATACCCCGCGCCGCTCTCCACCAGCAGAGAGGCGTTGTACAGCAGGTTGTACGTCGCCACGGGCTCGGTTTCGGCCTCTCCGAACCAGTCTGAAACCAGACTCTTGCCCAGCGAGTGGCGGGAGCGTATGACGGGCAGACCCCGCAGATCTTCGGGCGTTATGAATTGCTTTTGCGCCAGCGGACTGTCCTTCCGCATAATTACTCCCCATCTGTCGTTCAGTGGCAGGCGCAGACTGTCGTAAGGGGAGAGGTCTGTCGGCTCTATGAATATGCCGAAGTCGATCAACCCCTTGTCAAGCTTTTCGGATACAGCCTGACTGTCGCCGCTGTAGATATCGAATTTCACATTGGGATAATTGCGTTGAACGGCACATATTGCACGGGCAATCAGCGCAAAGGCGCGGCTTTCGCCGCCGCCTATGCGTACCTCGCCTCCCACCGTAAGCGGCGGGGCGTGCAGTTCGTCCTGCGCCTTGTCGTATAGCTCAAGTATCTCCTCAGCGCGCTTTTTAAGCAGCTTTCCCGCCTCGGTCAGGGTTATTTTGCGGCTGCCGCGCACAAACAGCTGTCTGCCCGTTTCTTCCTCAAGCTTTTTCATCTGCCGCGAAAGATTGGGCTGGGTGACAAACAGCTCCTTGGCCGCACGCGATATGCTCTCTTCATTGGCCACGGCCAAAAAATATCTCAGTTCACGCAGTTCCATGGATCTCCCTCCTGTCCCGATTATAACACTTTAATCTATGCCTGTCAATTATGCTTATCTATAAAATATAAGTAATTGACATATGTCTTTGCGTGCGGTAAAATCACTGCAGAGAGGAAGAGGTATGAACAGTAAACAGTACATCAAAAATCTTAGCGCCGATCCGAAGATTGCGGCCGGTTCGGAAATGCATCTCCATATGCACGCTGCGGCCGACAGGGCCAGGCGCATAACACAAAAAATCAACTGCGGATACAACTCCGCAGAACGGCTCCGCGCACTTTTCGGCGAGCTGACGTACGGCAACATCGGTGCAAACTTCGGGCTCTTTCCGCCCTTTTACACTGACTACGGAATGAATATCCGTTTGGGCGACAACGTGTTCATAAACAGCGGCTGTTGCTTTCAGGATCAGGGCGGAATTTTTATTGGCGACAACGCGCTCATCGGCCACCAGGTGGTCATAGCCACGCTGAACCATGCCGCTGACCCGTTGAGGCGGGGCGATATGATTGCCGCCCCCGTGCACATTGGCAATAATGTGTGGATAGGCGCTCACGCCACTATATTGCCGGGTGTAACGGTGGGAGACGGCGCAATTGTCGCCGCGGGAGCGGTGGTTACAAAGGATGTTCCGCCAAAAAGTGTAGTCGGCGGCGTCCCCGCAAGGATTCTGAAGGTGATAGAATGAAAAAACTGCTTGCATTTATTGTAATTGCCGCGGCAATATGCTTTACTTTCTGCGCCTGTGCCGGCGGTGAAAGTGACGGCGCGCATTCAGAAAATGACGGCACCATTACGGACGGCAGGCCGACTGACGATAGTGATGAAGGCGCCCCTTCGGGCGATATTGAGGAGGTAACCTGTATGTATATCTATATCAACGGCAACAGGCTGGAGGTTGAGCTTGCCGAAAATTCTTCCGCCGCGGCGCTCGCTGCCGCGCTCGCAGAGGGCGACGTCGTGTATACGGCGGATGATTACGGCAATTTCGAAAAGGTGGGAGACATCGGCATGACCCTGCCGCGCAACGATGAGCGTATATCTGTTTCGCCCGGTGATGTAATATTGTATCTGGGCTCCAACATCTGTATTTACTATGGCACCAACAGTTGGAATTTTACCCGCTTAGGCCGTATCAACGGCTACGGCGATGAGCAGTTGCGCACACTTCTCGGCGCCGGACAGGGGAGCGTTGAGGTGCGCTTAAGTTTAATTTAATCTCGTAGTATGCGGCAATCACTGTATTTTTTGCGCCCGCGCGCGGCTTTTAAGCCGCGCGCGGGCGCAATATATTTTACTTACCAATCGCCTTAAAATGTTGACAAGTCAACGATTTAGGTATATAATTCGGCTATAAAAAGATTTCGGGGCTGAAAAAATGGAAGATTTGTTCGAAAGGTTTACAGTAAGCATACTCAAGCTCAATAAGCTCGTGCAAAAAATCAAATTGTACGAGATGAAAAAATTCGGATTAAAGTCCGTGCACGTGATGTGTATATACTATCTCTACCGCCACCGCGAGGGGCTTACCGCCAGCGAACTGGTAAAACTCACTCTCGACGATAAGGCCGCCATCTCCCGCGCGCTTGCGATAATGCGCGACCAGGGCTATGTGCAGTACGACCAGGCTTCGCACAATGCACCCGTTACGCTTACGCCAAAGGGCGTTGAGCTTGCCGAATATATCGTTCAAAGGGCGACGGCCGCCGTTCATGCGGGCAGTGCGGAATTTTCCGTGGAACAGCGCGCTTTTTTCTATAAGGCGCTCATTACCATTGCAGACAATCTCGAAAATTATTACAATAATCTCCCAAAGGATAAAACGGAGTGAATATGATAAAAATATTGATTGATTCCGGTTGTGATGTCGAAAAGGATCAGGCTCAGGCGCTGGGCATTACGGTTCTGCCCTTTGCCGTACGCTTAGGCGACGAGGAATATCTTGACGGCTTCACTCTCTCCCATGAGCAGTTCTTCGAAAAGCTGATTGAAAACGCCGATCTTCCCCAGACCAGCCAGATAAACGAGTTTACTTTTGCCGAAAAATTTGAAGAACTAACTGCCGACGGAAGCGAAGTTGTTGCCATAACGATATCTTCAAAGCTTTCGGGCACGTACTCCTCGGCCGTAAAGGCGGCTAAAAAGTTTGCGGGCAAGGTCTTTGTCGTCGACAGTCTCAACGCATGCATAGGTGAGCGCATTCTCCTCGACTATGCGCTCCGCCTTGTCGAAAAGGGCGAACTTACCGCCGCGCAGATCGCCGCCGAGCTCAACGATAAAAAGTGTAAAATCCAGCTTCTTGCCGTGCTCGATACGCTGAAGTATTTAAGGAAAGGCGGCAGAATCTCTTCGGTAGCCGCCGTCGCGGGCGAAATGCTCTCCATAAAGCCCGTAATCTCCGTTGTGGGCGGCGAGGTCAAGCTCGTCGGCAAGGCGATGGGTTCCAAAAAGGGCAACAACCTTTTAAACCAGCTCGTGTCAAAGTGCGGCGGAATAGATTTTTCAATGCCCTATGTTCTGGGCTACTCAGGCCTTTCCGATGCCTTCCTCAAAAAGTATATAGCCGACAGCGAAAACCTGTGGAAGGGCAAGGCCGAGAGCATTCCATATTACCTAATAGGCAGTACAATAGGCACCCACGTCGGCCCAGGCGCCATAGCCGTAGCCTTCTTTGCAAACTGAATTGTGTTTGATATAAAGCGCGCGCCGCGAAGTTCTTCGCGGCGCGCGCTGATTTTTTATGGCTCTGTCACTTTATTTAATATTTTAAAAGCCCCTCGTCGCTTACGTCATACTCAAAAATAATATCGCGGCAGGCAATTGTAAGGCATGCGTACCCGTCGGGCGTTGCAAACAACATATGCGCTTCGTTGCCCTCAGCCGTCTTATAAAGTTCCTCGTCCCTCCATTGGCAGCAGCTTCTGTATTTTGTGCCGTCTGCAAGGGGGAAGTCCACAAAATCAAAGTTCAGGTGCTCGTCCCGCTCAATTATTCGGCCGCCAAAAAATTTAATCTTAATGTGCGGGGTGATGTGCCCCTCGCGCGGGAAATCCTCGCGTATGAGCATTTCAAGGTCGTCGTTTGTCTCCTTCAGGAACAGCACATCATCGCGCATTGCTCTTCAAATCGCTCAACCGTTCGCTTCGGATTAAAGGGAGGGCGATTGCCAAATTCCTTACATTCCTTACGATATTTTTCCTCAAATATCCTATCGAACTCTTCAAGGGATGAAGGGATTACCGTCTCGTACGTTTCAGGGTCTGTGTACGAAAAGTCCTCGGCCTTCAGCCCGTCGGGGCCCTGCGTGTATTTAAAGATATCAAACTTTGTGGGCGGTATGTCGTGCACAAGCTCAGCCTTTCATATAAGGCGGTTCAACTGCCGCTTTTTAAGCGTTTCAATCTCCTTATCGGAATATTGCTTGTCTGCTACCCGCCTTACATCCATATTATGGGCAAAAAGTTTAAAGTACTCTTCGGTGAAATATCTCATACAACTAATATATAATCTCCCATTCCTGAAGTCAACAGGCAAATCTGGTTTGCTTAAATTACTAAAGCCGACAGGTATTTCATTTGCTATATGTAAATGGCGGCGGGCGCTATAGCGCCCGCCGCCATTACTTCTTGTACCAATTGTATTATTAAATTGTATCAATTGTATTAGCTGAATTATCTGTATTAGTCTTTTTATCACTGTCGACCACGGCATTTTTATTTTCGGCAGCAATTATTTCGTCGATTTTCTTTTTGACCTCCGCGGGCTCTTCAAGGTATTTTATCCTGTACAGGGTGTTTTTCCTGTCAAATATCCTCAAAACACCCCTGTCCAGAATGGTGCGCATTGTCGTAAATGTGCCCGTGGGGCTGTTTGTCCTCAGTTCGTCAATCTCGTCAAGGCCCAGGCACAGCCATTTGCGGTTGCACCGGAACAACAACTTGTCCCCGTCCAGCTTAACGCACTCGGCGGGGGTGAGCAAGTAGTTGAGCGCCTCCCACAAACATTTCAGCAAAAATATGGCCGAAACGGCTATAAGTAGCGCAAAAATTCCGTTGGCGCCAATCACCAGATAGATGCTTACGGAAAGCAAAATGGCCCACATCGCGGAAAACAGTCCTATCCAAAGCAAAAATCCGCTGTGCTTTTTTCCTATCGCCTTTGCGGCGGCTATTTTGTTTTTATCTGTAACCCTTTCCATTTATATTATATTAAAACATTTTGCCCCGCCCGTCAAGCCTGCAGCTTTCAATTGCATTAAAAAATGCGGCAAATTATATGCCGCCGCTTGAAACGCGCCGCGTTTTATGATACAATGATTATATATATTAAACGCTTTTAAACATACTGACCACTTTTAAACAAGTTGACTGCCCGCAGGCAACACTAAATTAAGGTAATGTAGTTATGAAAAAGAGAAATATAAAAATAATTGAGGAACAACCTCGGCCTTCCATGGTTATGTCTGACAGTATGCCCGATTCGACCGGCGTTGACACGAGCGATAGTTGTGGCAAAACAGACAAGGAAATTATTACCCGGAACGCTGATTCATCTTTGTCCGCATCACAGAGCAGCGGAGTGGTTGTTAGGCAGCGGGGAGTGGCTATTGCGGCAGTTGCGTGCATAATAATGGCGGCGATTTTTTTTGTGGTATTTTTCTCTCGTCAGCGCGACCTTGTAAGCGATGAGTCCGTATTCAAGCTTGTCGAACTTGAAGAAAGGGAGATAATTTCTATTTCTCAATACAACATAGAGAACGGCACGTCTTATTTGTGCGCAGAGGAGGACGTGAGCGACGGACTGGCCTATTCGGACGGCTCGCGCGATGTGTTGCTTACCGAAAATTTTTACTATTCAGGCGTCGATTGCGTGCTTTATGTGCTCACCGACGCGTCGGATAAGTCTGTCGACGTGCTCAGCCCCTTTTACGACTGTCTTAATACTATGCAGGTGGACGAGCGGGAGGTGTTTTACGACGACCTTACCCTTTCTCTGGCGTATTTTCATGACGGTGAAACAAAGTACTTTTTGTCGCTGGAAGTCGGCGGAAAGGAGGCGCTCTCTGCCGTCCTTAAATATCTCTTCGCATAAACTTGTTGATATGTTCCGAAACATAATCTTTTATAAAAATTAAGCGGCCGAAAATTTCGGCCGCGAATGATGCGTTATCTGCTACTTAAAACCCAATTTCAAATTGGGGTGTAATTGGGGTGTAACTTAAAAATTGATGAAAAATGCCCGTTTTCAAGCGAAAAACCGCCAAATACGGGCATTTTTTGGTGAAGATGATTGGACTCGCCGCTTGGGCGCGGCGCACGGAAAACAGTGGGTGTCCACTGTTTTGTCGGCGATAGAGCCCGCCGGCCAGCGCATTGCTTACAGCAATGCTTGCCTCCCCTCGAATCCAATAGCATCTCGCCAAAGAAAAAGCCGCTGTGGGCTGTATAAATCACAGCCCACAGCGGCTTTGGTGAAGATGATTGGACTCGAACCAACGACCTCTACCATGTCAAGGTAGCGTTCTAACCAACTGAACTACACCTTCATTTAACCCTCCCGGGGGAGGGAATAGCATAAGCGGGAATACAGCTTAAATAAGTTGCACTCCCGTTTTGGTGACCCGTACGGGACTCGAACCCATGATACCACCGTGAAAGGGTGGTGTCTTAACCGCTTGACCAACGGGCCGTTGAGTGATTGGCGCGAATAAACCGCAGTCAATCTATATAGTCGCCTTGTGCGGCGCTGTTGTTTTGTGGTAGCGATGGGTGGATTCGAACCGCCGACCTGCCGGGTATGAACCGGCCGCTATAGACCAACTAAGCTACATCGCCGAAAAATTAAACGTGCGTAAACAATTATGGTTGCGGGGGCGGGATTCGAACCGCGCGACCTTCGGGTTATGAGCCCGACGAGCTACCTGGCTGCTCCACCCCGCGATAAAGTGTTGCGCACGTTCAAGCTTTATTATCATATAGTAAAGCTGACTTTTTGTCAACTGTTTTTGACGCGATTGTGAAAAAAATTGTATTATTTATTTTTCATCAATATTGCAAAAGTGCGCCTGAATATGTTATAATCTTACTATGAAAGTCGACCTTGCCCCCTATGCAGGCAAAAGCATCTGCGTCGCCTGTTCGGGCGGGCGCGATTCAATGGCGCTGCTGCACTATCTTTACAGCAGCGCCGCGCAGTACAACATCTCACTCTCCGCGCTCAACTGCGACCACGCAATGAGGGGGGAGGAGTCCGCGCGCGATTCGGCCTTTGTCATAGACTACTGCAAAAAGCTGGGTATACCCCTCCTGTTTTTCAGGGCTGACGGCATCTACAAAAACGAGAATATGGCTCGCTTCTGGCGCGTGTTCCGCTGTTACACAATCGCCCACGCCGACAGCGATAAGTGGGCTGAAAACTTTGACTACCAATCGCTCGGTATAAAGCCCGTTATATATTCGCCCGACGGCAAGTGGAGGGGGTGCGACGACGTTGCCACTGCCCACCACATGGACGACAACGCCGAAACGGTGCTCTTTAACCTCGCCAGGGGTACGGGCCTTTCGGGAATGTGCGGCATTCAGGACAGTAAAAACGGCTATGAATGGTCAACAGTTCACCCGCTGGTCTCCGTTTCGCGCAAGGATATCGACGAATATGTCGCGGCCAACAACATTCCGTATGTCGACGACAGCACAAATTTTTCGGACGATTACACCCGCAACTATATCCGCCACAATGTTCTGCCCGCCTTAGAGAAGGCTGTGCCCGGCGCGGCCCGCGCCATATACCGCTTTTCGCGGCTTGCCGCCGAAGACGAGGAGTATTTTGCCCGCCAGGTCAAAAAAATCGTCACGCACAACGGTTGGTACGGCTATAAAATCGCGCACTGTGATGAGAGCGTGATCTTCAAACGTGCGGCACTATATGTCATCGAAAGCTATCAGAAGAAGGATTACACCTCTGCCCAGGCGCAAAAGCTTTTCGAGTTGCAGTTTGCCGAAAACGGTAAAAAGTTTGAGTTTTTGGGGCTTACGGCCTTTAAAGAGGAGGACGGCATAGCCATAAACGATAACTATTTTGCCAAAGCCGTCTCCGATGGCATGCCTTATGCCGAATTCTACAGCGGCGGCTACGACAACTATATCGATCAGATTGTTTTCATCTCCACGGAAAGGGATTGTGAAGAGGACAGGGAGTTGGCCGAAGAACGTTTTATTGATGAGGAGGGCAGGCGTACGCCCTACAAAATTTTGAAGTACGACGGCGGTTGTATCCCCGATGACGCGGTAGTCCGCACCATGCGACAAGGCGATAAATTCAAAAAGTTCGGCGGCGGCACAAAAAACCTTGGCGACTTCTTCACCGACAGAAAGATACCCGTGCGGCTGAGGAGCATAATTCCCGTAATAGCTTCGGGCAACAACATTTTAATGGTGTGCGGCGTGGAAATTTCGGACAAAATAAAGGTGACGGACAAAACCCAAGCTGTGCGCTACGCCGTCTCCGCCGACTACTCAAAACTGTAATTGCACGGCATATATGCCGTAGTTAATAACATTATACTGCGCTTAGCCGAAGTATCTTTCATAATGATTAACGGTGCAAGCGAAACCACGCTTTCGCGCCGCACAACTCAATTTGCGCATACCTGCGGCTCACCGGGGAGAATTTGTGCGATTATATAATCGTGGGCCATTAAAACATCGCGCAAAGCGGGGCTGGCCCCGCAGATAACGACAAGTGGATGGCTTCGGCCAAGCCACCACTTGCGTTAATAGGAGTCTTTATGCCTTTTATCGATTGCAAAATTACAATAAAACTTACCGAAGAGCAGAAGGAGAGCGTCAAGAGCGCTCTCGGCAAGGCCATAACCAATATGCACAAGACCGAAAGCTATCTTATGGTCGGCATATGCGACGGTTACGATCTGTACTTCGCGGGCAAAAAGCTCGCTTCGGGCGCGTTTGTCGACGTGCGTGCCTTCGGCTCGGTAAATCCGGCCGACTGCGACAAGATGACGGCCGCCGTCTGCGACATTTTAAGTCAGGTCGGTGTGGAACCTTCCGGCGTATACGTCACTTACGAGGGTTACTCCAACTGGGGCTGGAACGGTTGCAATTTTTAGTATAAAATTATAAAAATAATTGCGTTTTCACCCAAAATCGCGCTTTTGGGTGAAAGGACTCAATTTGCGCATACTTGCGCCTCAGCAGGGTGAATGGGCGCAATTATTTAACAGTAGGGCTAATAAAATTGCGCCCAGAGGGGCTGGCTCCTTAAACTAACGGCGAATTGGTGCATGTCCTCTAATGCACAATGAGCGTTAAAATAACTGGGGCTGGAACGGCTCAAATTTCTGATTGCACTGCACATATGTGCCTTTTACTGCCTGTTATGAGCTGTTTTGTTGCGCCGCTTCGGCACACAATCTGCTTTAATTAATTTATTTGGAGAGAAAATTTTATGCATCCCGATTTACAAAAGATTTTATTGACAGAAAACCAGATCAGATCGCGCGTCACCGAGGTGGCAAAACAGGTCGATAAAGCCCTTTCGGGCAAGCGCCCCGTGGCCGTCGGCATATTAAAGGGCAGTATCATATTTTATGCCGACTTTATCCGCTGTCTCACCGTCCCGCTCGAACTTGACTTTATGGCCGTGTCCTCCTATGGCGCGGGCAGTGTCTCCAGCGGCAAACTCAAGATCAGAAAGGACCTCGACGGCGACGTCAGGGGCAGGGATATCGTGGTGATAGAGGATATCATCGACAGCGGTTTCACCCTCGCTTGCCTCAAAAAGCTTTTAACCGAGCGCGGCGCCGCTTCGGTGACCATAGTCACCCTTCTCGACAAGCACGAACGCCGCACAGAGGACATCAAGCCCGACTACAACTGCTTTGAGATTCCCGACGAATTTGTCGTCGGCTACGGCCTCGACTACAACGAGGAGTACCGTTCATTGCCCTATATCGGCATACTTAAGCGCTCCGTCTACGAAAAATAGGGCGTTGCTTTTATCTTCTTGTAAATTTTTGCGGCATGGTATAAATAGTCTGCTATCGTCAAAAACTATTGTAAGGAGATTTATTTATGATAGTTTTTAACTTGATTTCTTATAACTCGTGCTTCTCGGCGCGATCAACTGGGGTCTTTACGGCATCTGGAATTTCAACCTCGTCGGTTGGATTTTTCAGGGGCCCCGCACCGTCGGTTCGGTTATCGTTTACATCATAATCGCCGTCGCGGCGCTCTGGCTGATAATTTCGCCCATAATCACGGGCAGGGGTCTGCTTCTCTCCATGCACAGACGTGAAGAGCAGCCCGAAAACTAAATTTTAAAGCGCAAATACAGGCGCGCCGCCAACGGGCGGCGCGCCTGTATTTTAGCCATACAAGTACGCCTTGTAAGCGCGCCGTTTGATATTAATGGCTGTATCAGGGTTTCTGCCATTATTTTTATCAAAGTGCTAAAATTTTGTTCTGCACTATTGAAATA
The DNA here is from genome assembly GCA_018714165.1 of Candidatus Coproplasma excrementipullorum. Lineage (GTDB taxonomy): Bacteria > Bacillota > Clostridia > Christensenellales > Borkfalkiaceae > Coproplasma > Coproplasma excrementipullorum. The sequence goes on from DVNU01000028.1 coordinate 13,493, forward strand.
TTCGACACTGTGTGGTATAATATGGATAAGAACAAAGAATAAGGTGTCCTGCTGACACTTAAAATCCATAATTTAACATTTTTTTCACAAATATACAACATACTGTACATTTAAAAAGTTTATAATGAGTTTATAAATCAATAGGAAAGATTTTCAAGGCAGGTGCGAAGTATGAGTTATCTCACCCTCACAAACGTAAGCAAAGATTACAAAGTAGGCAGTATCACGGTCAACGCGCTCAAGCACGTATCTTTCGGTCTTGAGGATGGCGAGTTTGCCGTCGTCGTCGGCAGTTCGGGCGCGGGCAAGACTACGCTTTTGAACCTTTTGGGCGGAATGGACTCGGCAACGGACGGCAAGATAGTGCTTGGCGACAGGGAGATCACCAATCTCAACCGCAAGGGCCTCACGGATTACCGCCGCAATGACGTCGGGTTTGTCTTTCAGTTCTACAATCTCATGCCCAATCTCACCGCGCTCGAAAATGTCGAGATAGCCGTTGAGATCTGCAAAGACCACTTAAAGCCGGCGGATGTGCTTGCCGAGGTCGGCCTGTCGGAGCGCCTTCAGAACTTCCCCGCCCAGCTTTCGGGCGGCGAGCAACAGCGCGTCTCCATTGCCCGCGCAATAGCTAAAAACCCCAAACTATTGCTGTGCGACGAGCCCACCGGCGCGCTCGACTATCAGACGGGCAAAAAGATTTTAAAGCTTTTGTACGACGTGTCCAAACAGCGCAAGCGGCTTGTCATCGTCGTAACGCACAACTCTGCATTAAAGGAGATGGCCGATAAGGTCATCTACATACGCAGCGGTGAGATAGAGCGCATAGAGGCCAACCCTAATCCCAAGCCCGTTGAAGAGATTGAATGGTAAGGGAGGCCCGCCTTAATGAAAACATATTTAAAGACTCTCGGGCGAATGTTTTCAAAACACGTCACCCGCTTTATCTCAATAATATTCATAGTGCTTTTAGCCGTAGGCTTTTCGTCGGGCGTTGGCGCAGCTACCGATAAGATTAACCATTCGCTGGACGAGTATTACCGCTCCGCCAACGTCACCGACTTCATTATAAAGAGCTCGGCGGAGGGCGGCTTTTCGGACGAGGATATCCAGACCATAACTGACATGTTCACTCCCGAAGACGGGGAGGAAGAGGAGGCCGCACAGCCTACTATAGCTTCGGGCATGTCTGTGGACGTCGAGCTTGAAATCGGCGGTCAGACCTCGCTCACCAGGATCTACTTCCTGGATAACTTCCCAGAATTTACCGTAAATATTCCCGACGTCATCGAGCAGACCGAGTACGACGGAACCAATCAGATCGCCTACGCCCAGCAGGCAAATAAGTCAATAAGCGGCGTGGATCTCGGTTCTACGATCACTCTTGATTTTGTGGATATATTAGACCAGCTGTCGATCCAGGATTCCGGCGAGCCCCTTGACGACAGTACAAAAGATTTGCTGTCAATGGTGTTTGACGAGGAGCAGCTCAATGTTCCGTTGACAATCACTCAGGAATTGCAGAGTCCCCTTCTGATTGCGTTGGACGGCGACCCAAGCTATGTCAACGGCGAGGACGTTGAACTGCCCGAAACAGGTTCGGGCCTTGGCGATCTGGTAACGGTCGATAACGTCATCTACACCTCGTCCGACATTCTTCCCTCAACAACCTTCTTCGGCACTACGGTTGAACCCATCGCCCGCGGCGATATCTACGTCTCCATTGCCGACCGCGACCTGTTCAACTGTTTTTCGGGCAGCTATGAGGATTACGTAAACGAGATGACGGCCGAGATTGAAAGCGCCTTTGTCGACGAGGACGGCAACAGCGCCGTTCAGGTCATAACGCTGTACGACAACTTTTCACTGTATTCGCTGAACAGCTATTCGCAAAAAGTCGAAGCGCTCGGCTGGGTGCTCGTCGTCGCCTTCCTGCTCGTCACGGCGCTCGTCGTGTACTCCAACATCTCCAGACTTGTGGAGGAAGAACGGGCGCAGATCGCCTGCATGCGCACGTTGGGCTATTCGGCGTTTAAGATAATCTTCAAATATGCGCTGTTCGCGGCAGTTGCCGCAGGCATAGGAGGTTTCGGCGCATACTTTGTCGGTGAAGGTCTGGCGCAGCTCATCTATTACATCTTCAATTTCTCATATGTGATGCCGCAGATGTCGCTGTATTTCTCGGTCACATTCTTTATGATCGTATTCTTTATAATTGCGGTGGTAATTTTGGCGGCAACTATAATTTCGGGCATAAAGATGACGAGCGCCCAGCCTGCGGTGCTCCTGCGCCCCAAGCCCCCCAAGGCCGGCAAAAAGGTCATCTTCGAGCGCTTCCCCAAGTTCTGGAACCTGTTGTCATTCAAGTATAAATCTACAGTGCGCAACGTTCTGCGCTACAAGAGCAGATTTTTAATGACGGTGGTTGCCGTGGCAATCTCCATGGCACTGGTGATGGCGGGACTGGCCATACTGGATTTGTGCCTGTTCGGCTCGCTCAAGTCAACGGCCATAATCGCCATTTCTATAGTCATCATAGTCTTTGCCGGTCTGCTCACGGCCACGGTCATATATACGCTCACCAACATCAACATAAGCGAGCGCAACCGCGAGCTGGCAACGCTGATGGTTTTAGGCTATCAGGACAGTGAAGTTTCGGGCTACATCTACCGCGAAATTTACATCGATACGCTCATAGGCATAATGTTCGGCTACCCTCTGGCGGCGCTGCTCATATGGATAGTGTTCAATATGATAGGATTGGGTACGCTTGGCGGCGTAAGCTGGTTTATGTGGCTCATTGCTCCCGTCGTCGTGGCGCTGTTCACATGGATAGTCACCATAATGCTCCGCCGCAAAATCGTGCGCATAGATATGAACGAGAGCCTGAAGGCGATAGAGTAAAACTTAATCCCCTTATAGTTTAAGCGCGGCGCGGACATAAAAGTCCGCGCCGCGCTCGCCGCTCCGCGATATCCGGGCGCGGTCGTTTACAATGCTTGACTTAACCTGTAATATATTCTATAATATTAATGCATATGGCCAATTCGCCCCGCTATATGCCTTGATTAATGCGAAAATGGTCTATCTGTCATCCTTTGCGTTTCCCGATTGGGACGCCGAGTACAACTTCAGACTAAACAAAGTCAAGCGCACCTGCTACAGCACGATGTATCCTTTCTTCGTGCTGTCCGCGCGCGCCTTTTCGCGCGTCGATTTCGAGCCCGTCACCATCTTCTGCGGCGGCAACGGCAGCGGCAAAACGACCGCGCTCAACGTCATTGCCGAAAAACTCAGGCTCAGCCGTTCGGGGCTGTACAACCGTTCTGATTTTTTCGAAGATTACGTAAATATGTGCCGCTGCACCACAGAGGTCAGGCCGCCACACGGCGAAATCATAACCAGCGACGACGTGTTCGACTATATGCTCTCCGTCCGCGGCATAAACGAGGGCGTCGACAACCGCAGGGAGGAGCTGTTCGAAGAGTATAACAATCTCAAACGCGAGCGCTCGCAGGTGCGGTCGCTTGAGGACTACGACCGCTTGAAAAAGATAGCTGACGCGCGCAGACGCACCCAGTCGGAATTTGTACGCCGCAACCTTGCGGACAACGTGCGCGAGCGTTCCAACGGCGAGAGCGCCTTTGCCTACTTCACGCAGAGGATAAACAGGGACGCGCTCTACCTTCTGGATGAGCCTGAAAACAGCCTCTCCGCCGAACTCCAGCAAAAGCTGACTACATTTCTGTCCGACAGCGCCCGCTTTTACGGCTGTCAGTTCATAATAGCCACGCATTCACCCTTTATTCTCGCTATGCGCGGCGCAAAGATCTACGACTTGGACGCGGATCCCGTAGACGTCAAAAAATGGACGGAGCTTGAAAACGTGCGCGCCTGGTATAAATTTTTTAAGGAACATTCGGACAAATTTGATAGTTGACCCCAATATATGTTGTAACCAACGCACATTTTGTCTCGCGTTCAGGAGATTTGAATATGGAAAAATATACAGATATAAACGCCCGCACCATCGACAAGTGGAACGACGAGGGCTGGGAGTGGGGAGTGCCCGTCACGCACGAGCAATATTTAAGGGCAAAGGCGGGCGAGTGGAAAATCCTGCTCACCCCCACAAAGATAATGCCGCGGCAGTGGCTGCCCGCTTCGCTCGGCGGCTTGAAAATCCTCGGCCTGGCCAGCGGCGGCGGTCAGCAGATTCCTGTATTTTCCGCGCTCGGCGCGCATTGCACCGTGCTCGACTATTCCCCGTCGCAGATTCAACACGAGCTTGAAGTCGCGGCGCGGGAGGGCTATGCCGTTGAGGCGGTCAGGGGAGACATGACCGAGCGGTTTCCCTTTGATGACGGCGCGTTCGATATAATTTTTCACCCTGTCTCCAACTGCTACATAAAGGAAGTGGAGCATGTGTTCCGCGAATGTCGCCGCGTGCTCAAGGCGGGAGGCATCCTCGTCTGCGGGCTGGATAACGGCATAAACTACATCACAGACGACGGAATTACAATAGTCAACAGTCTGCCGTATGACCCGCTCGAAAATCCTCAATATATGCGCAAGCTTATAGAGAGCGGCGACGGCGTTCAGTTCTCGCACACTATGGAAGAGCAGATAGGCTGTCAGCTCAGGGCGGGCTTCCGTCTCACCGACATCTACGAGGACACAAACGGTTCAGGCCGCCTGCACGAGCTCAATATTCCCACATTTATAGCCACGCGCGCAATAAAGGAGGGGCAATGAAGATACGCGCATTTTTGCCTCAGGATGCGGAGGAGACGTACCTGTTGTTCTGCGACACGGTGCACAAGGTCAACCGCACCGACTATTCGCCCGAACAGCTGAACGCCTGGGCGGACGGAAAGACGGATGTAAATGCCTGGGCGGCTACATTTGCGGGCAAACGGGCGTATGTGGCAGAGGAGAACGGCCGCATTGTCGGCTTCGGCGATATCGCGTCAGACGGTTACCTCGACAGGCTGTATGTTGCAAGCGATTGCATCGGCCGCGGCGTAGGCAGTGCGCTGTGCGATGTGCTTGAAGAGCCCTTTGCCGCCGTCAGCGTGCACGCGTCGATAACCGCGCGGCCCTTCTTCGAAGGGCGCGGCTATACGGTGCTCCGCTCCAACATCGTCGAAAGAAAGGGCGTACGGCTTACAAATTATATTATGATAAAAAATAAATAATCAGGGCTAAAACGGCGCCCGCTGAGCTGCAATTTTGCAGCTCCGCGGGCGCTTTTATTTTTTACAATTTTCCCGAAAAATCGTCCCAACAACCCAAATTTTGCGTGACGGGCTGTGATATTATTGCCATAAACCGCAAGGAGGGGTTACAGATGAAAGTTCAGACGGCGCGCTCTGGCGGCGTGCTAAAAATCAAACTTTACGGCGAAATGGACGAGTATTCCGCGCCCGATGTCCGCGCCGCGTGCGACAGGCTGATAGACGAAAACGCGGGCGTGCGCAAGATAATAATAAACCTCGCCGACGTGGCGTTTATGGACTCCACGGGCATAGGTTTTCTCATAGGCAGGTACAAAAAGGCCCGGCGCCGCGGCGTGGCGCTTATGGTTGAAAATCCCAACTTCGCCGCAGACAAGGTGCTGTCCTTGAGCGGCATTTACACACTCATTCCCAAGGTATAGTATGACTAAAAATTATTTAAAACTCCAGTTTTATTCTCTTCCCTGCAACCAGGCGTTCGCGCGCGACGCGGTCGCCGCCTTTTGCGTAAGTTTAAATCCCTCGCTGTCCGTGCTTTCAGACATTAAAACCGCCGTGTCGGAGGCGGTCACCAACTGCACGGTTCACGCCTATAAGGGCAATCTCGGCCTTATTACCGTGGAGTGCGAGATAGAGGACAGGGCTCTACATATCAAGGTCAGCGACACGGGCCGCGGCATCGACGACATCGAAAAGGCGGTTCAGCCCTTTTACACCACACTGCCCGACGACGAGCGTTCGGGCATGGGGTTCACCATAATGCAGACCTTTATGGACGACTTTAAAGTCAACTCCATAAAGGGCGAGGGCACCGTCGTTTACATGACCAAACAACTTGACGCGGAAGTAGTGGAGAATGTTTGATACCGAGACGACAAACGCCTACATCGACAGGGCCAAGGCGGGCGACTCCGAGGCCAAAGAAATACTCTTAAAGGACAACGAAAATTTAATAAAATCCATCGTGCGCAGATATCTGGGCAAGGGGGTGGAGTACGACGATCTGTACCAGCTTGCGGGTATGGGGCTTTTAAAGGCCATAAACGGCTTCGATAAGTCCTACGGCGTGCGCTTTTCCACCTATGCCGTGCCCATGATCGCGGGCGAGATAAAGCGCTTCATGCGCGACGACGGCTCCATAAAGGTCAGCCGTTCCTTAAAGGCCGCGGCCAAGAGCATCAACGCCTTTATTGAAGAGTACGCCGCCATGAACGGCGTACAGCCCACTGTTAAAGAAATTTCGGCCAAGTTCGGCATGCCGCCCTCAGAGGTGGTGTTCACTATGGGCTCCTCGCGCATGCCGCTGTCGCTCTTTGCACGGTCGGATTATAAGGACGAAAAGAGCCAGCTTTTATTGGATAAATTGTCCTCTGATGACAACCAGGACGAGATGATAGAGTCGCTTGAGCTCCGCACAGCCATATCCGAACTCCCCGAACGCGAAAAAAAGGTCATAATGCTGCGCTATTTCCGCGATATGACCCAGTCGGAGGTAGCGGCGCAGCTCGGTGTGTCGCAGGTGCAGGTCTCGCGCATAGAAAATAAAATTATGGAAAACTTCCGCAAAAAACTTACGGGCTGATACAGCCGTACTAATGTTTCTCACTCCGCTCAGTATGACACCCTTTTGTCATTTCGAGCGTCAGTCGAGAAATCTCGGAGTGCAACGACGGACAAAAGGGTGCAGTTGCCGCTTTACACGGCTCAATTTATATGTTATAATGTATTCCGTAATATACAAACGGAGCACTTCTATGATAAATCAGACAAGTTTACAGTTAGGTTCGGTGCGCTCGGTCATACGCGAACTTTTCGAGTATGGCAAAAAGCGCAAGGCACAGATAGGCGAGGACAACGTCTACGACTTCTCTTTGGGCAATCCGTCGGTTGCCCCTCCCCGGGTTGTGGAGGACACCCTTATAGACATATTGCAAAACGGCGACCCCGTTGAGGTGCACGGCTACACCTCCGCCCAGGGCGACTTTGCCGTCCGTAAGGCCGTTGCTGATTATGTAAACTCCAAATTTTCCGTCGGCCTAGGCCCCGACAACATCTATATGACGTGCGGTGCGGCGGCCTCGCTGTGCATCACCTTGAATTCCTTACTCAATGAGGGCGACGAGGTGATAACCATTGCGCCCTACTTCCCCGAATACAAGGTATTCACTGCGCACGCCCGCGGAAAGCTCGTGCCCGTCCGGGGTCAGAATGGCACCTTTCAGCCCGATGTTGTTGCTATAAAGCGCGCAATCACTCCCAAAACCAAGGCCGTTTTAATCAACTCCCCCAACAACCCTTCGGGCGTGGTGTACACAGAGCAGTCCATAAAGGAGTTGTGTAAGGTATTACAGGAATGTAAGGAGAATGGGCAGACGATATACCTCATCTCGGACGAGCCCTACCGCGAACTTGTGTTCGGCGGGGTAAAGGTGCCCTATATTATGAACTATTATAAGGATAGCATAGTCTGCTATTCATACTCAAAGTCGCTCTCCCTTCCCGGCGAGAGAATAGGCTACATAGCCGTAAATCCCGCAATGGACTGCGCCTCAGATGTGTACGCCGCAGTCTGCGGCGCGGGCAGGGCGCTCGGCTATGTGTGCGCGCCCAGCCTCTTCCAAAAACTCATCGCCCGCGTTCAGGGCGTCACCTCCGATATCTCCGTGTACGAGCGCAACCGCGACGTGCTTGTTGAAGCCCTCACAAGTTACGGCTATAAGGTGGTCAGGCCGGACGGCGCCTTCTATCTGTTCGTGCAGTCGCCCGAACCTGACGCTGACGCCTTTGCCGAGCGGGCAAAGGATTACGAGCTTTTAATAGTCTCCGCTAACTCCTTCGGGGTAGAGGGGTATGTGCGCATATCCTACTGTGTGTCCCCCGATATGATAGCCCGCTCGCTTCCCGCCTTCAAGGCTCTGGCTGAAAGTTATAAAAAATAGAATAAAAAAATTACCGCCCGATTGCTTGCAATCGGGCGGTAATAATGATAATCAGAATTTATAATGATAGAAATTTAAAAAGATAAAAATTTAAATAATTAAAAATAATGAAAATCTTATTTTCAAAGAAACCGTCGCAGCTCACTACGGCGGTTTTTGCCGCTTGAGCGGCTTATAAAGAGGATGGGCGGCCGTTCTCAGTCACCCTCGTATCCCGCACCGCTGCCGGCATTTTACGCCACATAAAATACCCGCGGTGTTTGATACTTGTCTATATTATAAATTATTTTTGTATAAAATGCAAAGATTTTAAGGCCGTTTACAATATTTCTTATAAATACTTGTAAATAATTTAGATAGTAGATTAAAATACTTAATGAAACGCTCATGACCCAGCAACAATACAGCCGCTTCGAAAACGGCGTCTTTCAGCTCAACTACGAGCAGATTTTAAAGCTGTGCGAACTTTTCGAAGTCACTCCAAACTACATCTTCGGCTATGAGGAGTAGGGGCAAAGCGGAATAAGTATATAAGTTTATAAAAGCTGCGCAAAAATTTGTGGGCGGAGGGCATATTCTATGCCCTCCGCCCTCGTCAGTCAGGCTCAGTTTTCGTAAATCTTAAGCCGCTTTTTAATGGACTTCAAATTCTCCCTCACGCAGGCGGAGGAGGCTCCGCCGTAGGAGGTGCGCGCATCTGCGCAGGCCTGCGCCTTTACAACCTCACATATGTCGCATTCAAATATGTCCGAAAAGTTTTTGAACTCCTCGGCCGTCATATCCTGCAGCGTGCGTCCCTCTGCAATGCACCAGCGCACAATCCTGCCCGTAACGGCGTGCGCCGTGCGGAAGGGCACGCCTTTCTTTGCAAGGTAGTCGGCCACGTCCGTCGCACAGCAGAATTCGGCCTCGGCCGCCTTTGCCATGCGCTTTTTGTTGAGCTTTATAGTGGGCAACATCTCTGCCATAATGTTTATGCTGTTTATGGTCTGGCGCTCGGCGTCGAAAAATCCCTCCTTGTCCTCCTGCAAGTCCTTGTTGTAGGCAAGGGGTATGGCCTTTATCGTCGTTAAAATGGCCATAAGGTGCCCGTATATGCGCCCCGTCTTGCCGCGCATAAGTTCGGGAATGTCGGGGTTCTTCTTCTGGGGCATTATGGATGAACCCGTCGAGTACTCGTCGGCAATCTCAAAGTATCCGAACTCCTCGGTGGAGTAGAGGATTATGTCCTCGCACAGGCGGGATAGGTGGGACATAATCAGCGAGCAGTCAAATAAAAACTCGGCCACAAAGTCGCGGTCGGAGACGCCGTCCAGCGAGTTCTCGCACGGCCTGTCAAACTCCAAAAGATCGCAGGTTATGTCGCGGTCAATGGGGTAGGAGGTGCCCGCCAGCGCCCCGCTGCCCAGCGGCATTACGTTGGCCCTGTCGCGCGAAGCCCTCACGCGGTCCAAATCGCGCAAAAACATCTCGGAGTATGCGTTGAAAAAGTGTCCCGCGCACATGGGCTGGGCCTTTCTCAGGTGCGTGTAGCCCGGCATTATCAGCTTAAGCCCCTCCTGGGCCTTGCCGCACAGGCTCTCAACCAGCCAGATAAGGCTCTCTGTCAGGCAGTCGAAGGCGTTCCGCGCATACAGCCGGAAGTCGGTGGCCACCTGGTCGTTGCGCGAGCGCGCAGTGTGCAGTTTCTTTCCAGTGTCGCCTATGCGCGCAACCAGCTCGTTCTCCACAAAGGAGTGTATGTCCTCCGCACCCTTAATCTCCAGCCTGCCCTCGGCAATGTCTGTGGCTATGGCGTTCAGGTTGTCGCAGATGAGCTTGCTCTCGTCCCCGGTTATAATCGAGCACTGCCCCAGCATTGTGGCGTGCGCGATTGATGCGGCTATATCCACCGCCCAAAGCCGGCAGTCGAAGGGCAGTGAGTCGTTGTAAAGGTCGGCGTTCTTGGCTGTGGGCGCGTCAAAGCGCCCTTCCCATAGTTTCATATATAAAAACCTCTGTAAAAAATTGACTTAAACTCTATTTCATTATATAATATTTAAGTAAACTAATCAAGCCAATTTATAAAAAGACGGGCAAATTTATGATAATTCTGGGCATCGACCCCGGCTATGCCACAATGGGCTACGGCGTCATTGAAAAACTTAAAAACGGCAACATCATTCCCGTCGATTACGGCGTGGTTGTAACGCCCAAGGACGAAAGTTTTCCCGTGCGCCTTGCAATGCTTGAAGAGGGGCTCAACAAAATCTATGCAAAATACAAGCCCGAAGAGATAGCGGTGGAGGAGCTGTTCTTCACCAAAAACATCACCACCGGCATACCCGTCGCGCACGCCAGGGGCGTAATACTCGTCTCGGCCGTCAAATATTGCGGCAAGCTGTACGAATACACGCCCATGCAGATAAAGCAGGCCTTAACGGGCTACGGCAAGGCGGACAAAGTTCAGATGATGCACGTGGTAACTTCCCTTTTGCACCTCAACAAAATCCCCCGCCCGGACGACGCGGCCGACGCCTTAGCCGTCGCTCTCTGCCACGCCCATACCAATCGTTTTGGTGATATGTTCGGTATAAAGTAACGAAAGTGTTGCCCTGGCCGAGGGTATTCAATTGCGTTAAGGAGTTTTATGATTGGTTATTTAAAAGGTAAATTAATATATTCTACAGCCGATACCGCATTGATTGAAGTAAACGGCGTCGGATACGAAGTTTATTGCTCCGCTCAGGCGTTTTCCAAAATGTCTGTTGGCGAAACGTGCGAAGTGTACACCTACCTTCAGGTCAGCGAGCAGAACGGCGTAACGCTGTACGGCTTCTCCTCGGTTGAGGAGAAAAATATGTTCTTGAAGCTCATCTCCGTTTCGGGCGTTGGGCCCAAAATGGGCATAGCCGTGCTGTCGTCAATGGATTCATCCTCGCTCGCGGCGGCAATCGCCACGCAGGACGTAAAGCGGCTGTCATCGGTTAAAGGCCTGGGTAAAAAGACGGCAGAGCGCATAATTTTGGAGCTCCGTGAAAAGGTTGGCGCAATCGCCAAAACAACCCCTGCATCTGGCGTTGCCCCCGCAGTATTGCCCGACGACGGCGATGAGGACGCAATCGTTGCCCTGCAAACTTTAGGCTTCACTCGTGCCGAAAGCGTCAAGGCCGTCGCCACCGCCAAAGCCAACGGCGCCACCGGCATTGAAGAGATAATAATGACCGCACTCAAAAGTATTTGAGTGCAGGGAATAGGGGATAGTGAATAGGGGATAGGGAAGGTTAAGAGTGTATGCGGCAACGCCGCCAGATAAATAATCTTTATAATAATTCCATCATTCCTGCCCCCTAATTTAACCTTATGGAAAAATTTCAGGATTTAATAGTGTGGCAAAAATCTATGCAACTTGTTAAATGTGTATATGATTTAACAAGTAAGATACCAGTGCATGGTAATTTTGCTATTATAGATCAAATGCGGAGAGCGGCGATTTCTATACCTTCCAATATTGCGGAGGGGCATGAACGCAATAGTACAAAAGAATATTTAAGGTTTTTGTCCATTGCAGCAGGTTCAAAATCAGAGTTACATTCACAAGTTGAAATTTGTAAAATGCTATCATTAGTTTCGGACGATGATGATCAATTGTATGATTCGGTTATTAATCTTTTGGTTGAAGTTGGAAAAATGCTCAATACAATTATAAAAAAATTAAGCTGAACTATTTCAAATGACCTTTCGCCGTCCCTAACCCATAAATACAGGGAATAGGTGGTAATTAATAGTAGATAGGGAAGGTAAAAGTGTATGCGGCAACGCCGCCAGATAAATTAATCTTTATAATAATCCCCCCCCCTAACCCCTAACCCCTAATCCCTAACCCCTAATCCCTAACCCCTAAGGAACACTTATGTTTTTCGATGAAGAAGATTACACAACGGACGATGAACAACGCTTAGTTCAGTCCACCAAGGGCGAATACGACGCCGAGGAAAATGTCCTCCGCCCCAAAACTCTGGACGCCTACGTCGGCCAGAGCAAGGTGAAGGAAAACCTGACCGTCTACATGAACGCCGCCAAAAAGAGGGGGGAGGTGCTTGAGCACGTCCTTCTTTTCGGCGCGCCCGGCCTCGGCAAGACGACGCTCGCGCATATCATCGCCAACGAGATGGGTGGACAGCTAAAGATGACCTCGGCCCCCGCCATAGAGCGCAGCGGCGACCTCGCCGCAATACTCACCAACCTCAACGAGGGTGACGTGCTGTTCATCGACGAAATCCACCGCCTCAACCACAGCGTGGAGGAGATTTTGTATTCGGCAATGGAGGACTACGCCCTCGACATTATAGTCGGCAAGGGCCCTTCGGCGCGCAATATCCGCTTTTCACTCAAAAAATTCACGCTTATAGGCGCCACCACCCGCGCGGGCATGATCTCCAATCCCCTGCGCGACAGATTCGGTATAACCTGCCGCCTGGAGATGTACACCCCCGCCGAACTCAGGGAGATTGTAACCCGCTCGGCAAAAACGCTCGGCATCTCCATTGACGACGAAGCCGCCATTGAAATTTCCAAGCGTTCTCGCGGTACGCCCCGTATCGCCAACCGCCTGTTAAAGCGCGTGCGCGACTTCTCCACAGTAAACGGCAGTTCGACCGTAACGCTCAAGGACGCCCGCTTTGCGCTGGGCAGAATGGAGATAGACGAACTCGGCCTCGACGAAGTCGACCGCAATCTGTTAAAGGCGATGATAGTCAAGTTCGACGGAAAACCCGTAGGCCTTGAAACGCTCGCCGCCACTATAAATGAGGACGCGGGCACTATCGAGGACGTGTACGAGCCATATCTATTACAGCTCGGCTTTATAGCGCGCACGCCGCGCGGCAGAGTCATCCTCAAGGGCGGCTACGAACACCTCGGCTATACGCCCACCGCAACGCAATCGGCACAAATTTCGCTGTTTGATAAAAAGGGAGAATAAGATTCTCCATGAATTGCGCTTTTCAAGCGCATGAATTTTCGCCGCTATAAGCGGCTCAATGAATTGAATACTTCGTATTCATGAATTGCAAACTGCGTTTGCGTTGAGGTAAAAATTAATGAAAGATAACACTCTCATTGAAATTACGAGGCAGTTTGCCGTAGAAATTGTCAATCTCTGTGCGCGTATTGACGATAAAAAATATTTGGTTTTATTCAATCAATTATTGCGCAGCGGTACAAGTATAGGTGCAAACACGCATGAGGCAAATTACGCTGCCAGCAGGGCGGATTTTATAAATAAATTTCAGATAGCGCTCAAGGAATGTTACGAGACGGAGTATTGGTTACGATTATTGAAAGATACTTATTTAATTGATGATGGAAAGTATCAGAATTTATACAACCAGTGCAGTAAAATACGCAAGCTTCTTGCAACGTCGATAATGGTATGCAATATAGAAAAAGTGATTTCAACTACAACCTCCCCCCCGAACTCATCGCGCAGACTCCCGTCGAGCCGCGCGATTGCTCCCGCCTGCTCGTCTACAACCGCGCTACGGATAGGGTTGAACACCGCATATTCAGGGACATAACTCAATATTTAAAGGCGGGCGATGTGCTCGTCATCAACAACACCAAGGTGCTTCCAGCAAGACTGTATGCCCTCACCGAACACGGCGGGCGCGTTGAAGTGCTCCTCTTAAAGCGCCTCGACATTGACAGGTGGGAGGTGCTCGTAAAGCCGGGTAAAAAGTGCCGCATAGGCACCCGTCTCACCATTTCGCCCAAGTTGTCCCTGACCGTCGAGGGCATAACCGACAGCGGCGAGCGCATTGTAAAGTTTGACTGCGACGGCGTGTTCGAAGAGGTGCTCGACGAAGTCGGTTCCATGCCCCTGCCGCCCTACATTCACGAAAAACTCAAGGATAAAAACCGCTACCAGACGGTCTACGCCAAAACCGACGGGTCTGCCGCCGCGCCCACGGCGGGTCTGCACTTTACTCCCGAACTCCTGCAAAAAATCAAGGATATGGGCGTGGAGGTGGTCGAAGTTCTTCTCCACGTCGGCCTGGGTACCTTCCGCCCCGTAAAGGAGGACGTCATCACCGACCACAAGATGCACAGCGAGTACTTCTGTGTAACCGAACAGGCCGCAGCCGCTATAAATAAGGCAAAGGCAGAGGGGCGCAGGGTGATAGCCGTCGGCACAACTTCGGTGCGCACCCTAGAGTCGGCCACGGGTGACGACGGAATTATCCGCGCGCAGAGCGGCAACACGCAGATATTCATCTACCCGCCATACAAATTCAAGTGCGTCGACGCGTTGATTACCAACTTCCACTTGCCCGAAAGCACCCTCATAATGCTTGTCGCCGCAATGACGGGCAGGGAAAAGATACTCGAAATTTATAACGAAGCTGTACGTGAAAAATACAGATTCTTCTCCTTCGGCGACGCGATGTTTATTGTAGGCAGGATTGATGACGATAAAAAAGAGCCTCAATAATTTGCTGGAAAAGGTCAATTAAAGGCTCTTTTTTGCTGTTTTAGGGCTTATTTTAATAAGAATTAATAATTACTCGGAATACAAAAATTTATGCTCAATTCCGTTTTTAAAGAGAATTGAGATGATTTTGCCGTCCAAAATTACAATTTTTTTGATGATGGTATTGACAAATTCTTTGATGATTTTAGCATCTATTTTTCGTATCAAAGTTTCAAAATTTACATACCGTTTGGTAAGCAATTGCTGACTCATAATGAAATAAGATGCTTTTGATATGAAGTCTTCGTCAGATATTGAAAACGCTGCTGCGGAGTTCTTTTCGATTTCTTCAAGACGCTTGTCTATGCGTTCCAAGTCGTCAGTTATTGATTTGCGCTCAATGATATACTCTGTTTCGGGCATATCATCGTCGTTGTATAAATAGATTGCTTTAAGACGTGCTAACGCACGTTCTTTTTTTCTGCGCTCTACAAGCAACAAATCACGTTCTGCGGTCGTACTTTCGTCCACTTCAATATTTCGTGGAGAGTATGTATTGCTATTGAACTTGCCTGATTTGAGCATATCATACATTTCACGCAAGCCGGTGCCTTCAATCTTGATAACATTTGAAAATGAGTCGCCGCGGAGAAGTTTCTTCTCGAATGTTTCAATGCTCGTGCTTATTCCAAAATTGTTTTGCGCTTTGATTATGTTTGATATGTAATTCAATACGAAAGGAGCAACTGTTATATCGGAAACGTATTTGTTCGGGCAGTCGTTAAACCTTCGATGGCGTGAGCAAAGGTAAATAGATGGTCTATATCCGTCCTCGCGCGGTCTATCTATCGTTGCGTTCATTTGTGAACCGCAGCGACTACAGATGAGGAGTCCTGCAAATATATGAGTGTTTACCCTCGTATATGTTCGAGGACCATCTTTATTGCTGCGGCGATTTGATTGAAGCTGTGCATTTACAGACTCCCAACGCTCTCTTTCTATTATAGCCGGGTGGTGGTTCTCAACAAGAATCCACTCCGATTCAGGCCTGCGATTAGATTTCAGTCTATAATTTGTTTTGCTTAAATTATGTTTGTTGTACAGATAATCACCCACATAGAACGGGTTTGCAAGCATTGTCCTTGATGTTGTCGGGTTCCAGGGTGTTCCGCTGCGAGGAAATAAATGACGCTCGTTCATATATTTGCAAGTTTGTAAAAGCGAGTGGGTTTCCTCGTATTTCTCGTAAATGATACGAACAGTAGACGCCTCCGATTCGTTTATTGTAAAGGTCTTTGTTTCCTTATCGTAATCATATCCGAAAGGAACTCTGCCTCCGTTCCATTGACCGTTATTTGCTCTTGAAACCATAACAGCGGTAACGCGTTCAGATGTCATCTTGCGTTCAAGTTCTGCAAATATAAGAATTATTTTAAGCATTGCCTCGCCGATAGCGGTAGAGGTATCAAACTGCTCATTCTTGCTTACGAACACCACGCCAAGGCGTTTAAGTTCGTCGTACATAGTTGCGAAGTCAAGAAGATTTCGGGATATGCGGTCTATCTTCCAGACGACAAGATGCGAAAACTCACCTGTACGAAGTCTGCTCATCATTTGCTGATAAGCCGGGCGATCTGTATTCTTTGCAGAATAACCAGCATCTTCGAATATTTCATACTCTGAAATGTTAAGTGCGTATTTGGAATAATTTATCAGGTCGTCCTTTTGAAGGGGAAGGCTGTCCTTGTCAATCTGCCAATGGGTAGATACTCTGACATAAAGGGCAGCCTTTTGTTTTTCAATTTTTGTAGTGGTACTCTTATTTTTTTGCATTTTTCATAAAGTTGTTTTTATAGATTATCGACAGCAGATTTAAGGCTGTAATAGGTTAACTCAACGGGAGAAAAGTTTTTTAGGAGTGATGACAGAGATATTGAAGATTGATTGCCGCACACAGAATCTATAAGCCGGGTCGGAACGGCGTAAAATCTCCATTGAGATAAATCTGATACATCAAGTTTTACCCAATCGCTCTCTGTCAAAACGCAGAATATGTAAATATCTGAATTATGCTGTTTTTCAGAATACTTGCCAGACTCTGCGTTATACTCTCCTGCGCGGCGTATGGAGAAAGAAATTTTTGATATGCGATCGTTGTCGATATTCCAGCTTTGCAAATAAGATGACGCTTTAACCTCTATGCGTTTGCCGTTATAAAGTAGGTCATAGCTTTCCCAATCTCTGCGAGGAAAATCAGTATTAAGGTCTAACGCCTTTGCAACAATGAACTCTGCAACAGCCCCGCGTGTTGTATTGCTTAATAAATCGCCAAACGCATAATGTAAGCAGTCAGATATGCTGTAATCGAATGGGAAGTCCTCGTAATGAAATAAATCGTGACCTTCATAAGTCTTCATCGTATTGCTCCTATATACCCAAGGTCTTGCGTTCTTCTGACGTTAAATACTTTGACATCAACGTCCATAAAACACGTTTGTCGTCTTCGCTTGCCCTGTTTACGCAAGAAGCAAGAATTCTGAATTCTTCGGGTATAGTTTCCTTCGCATTGGGAATGTTTGTAAGTCCGAGAAGATAATCGGAAGACACATTCAGGGCAGATGCAATATCGGCAAGTATTGTGAGAATAGCAGGACTGTTAACAGATTTGATATATCGGGAAATAGTTGCTTCTGTGGTATATGCGTGTTCAGCAAGCCACTTTTGAGTAACGCCGCGCATGTTAATTGCGTCAGCAAGTCTTACGGGAAAAATATCGTTTTTTTCCATTGAATACTCCTTGATAAACGAATTTACTATCGGTAAGAATTTTAGCATAAAATATACCGATTGTATATAAAAATTATAATATTTATAATTTATTTATAAAATTTGCTTGACAATTACCGTTCGGTAAGATAGAATAAAGAAAAGATAAAATAAAGGGAATAAAGCAATGAACTCAAGTCTGTTAAGGTCAGCAAGAATAGCAAAGCAAATGACACAATCTGATATTGCTGCTGCCATAGAAAAGACCACCGACTGTTATTCAAAGAAGGAAAGAGGGCAGAATTGCTTTACTCCTGATGAAATTGTAATTATCGCTAATGTGCTTGGGCTTACGTTCAGGCAGATTAACGATATTTTTTTTGACTCGAAATTACCAATCAGTAATAACGGTGCATAATCTTCCTGTTTGTCAATATTATAGCACCGAATGAGGGCTACCACAATGGGAAACGACTCTACAAAAGCCAACACGAACGTGTACTTTCTCGCCAGAAAACAGGCGGCAAAATACGACGAGAGGCTATGTAGCCGTGAGAGTGCCGCCGATCTGATAGGAGTTTCTTCCTCATCGCTTGCGGACTATGAATTAGGTCAAACGAAAGTTGTTCCGGTAGATAAGGTAGCAATAATGGCGGAAGTTTATCACGCTCCGCAATTAAAGACTTTATATTGCAAGCACGAATGTCCGATAGGAAAATTGCTTGCTGTTTCCACAGAAGTTAAGACCATTGAACGTGTTACTTTGGGGTTGCTGGGGCAGCTTGATTTAAGAAAGCTTGAAGATATAAAGAAAACGCTCATTGATGTTTCGTTGAATGAAAGAGAAGATTTAGACGAGTTAAAAGAATTGCAAGAAATCAGGTTTTATTTTGATAAGTTGCAAGAAAAAATATCCGAATTGACGCTTTTATGCGATAAAAGGGAGGCTGACAGTAAGTGGTAGAAATGCTTGAAAAAATCAAGAAGTGCCTTAAAGAAGAATACGGCATTAGTTCAGTTCAGGAACTTGCTATAGCCCTCGAAAAATCGCAGAAAATACCCATCGGGATTTTTACAACGAATAGGAAAGAGGCTAATGAAAATGAATGTTGAAATATGTAAAGACCTTACATTTGATGACGGATTGCACGTATATAAATTGCACGGAGTAACACTTCCTTCCGTAACACAGTTAATGAAACCGTTAACGGATAATTACTACGGCGATACAGATTACGAATTCCTGAAAAATGCTGCAACAAGAGGAACGACAATACATAACAGCATAGAGAATTATTGGCTATTCAACGTCGTTGATATACCTCACGAATATAAGGCCTATATGGACGCTTTCCTAAAATTCGTAGAAATGTATAAGCCCAAGCCTTTGGCTACCGAAGTGAGATTTTACCACAAGTATTTGTACTATGCCGGAACCGCAGATTTGATATGCACTCTAAACGGAAACGATAACGAAGTGTGGCTTATCGACTATAAAGCGACAGCCGGGATACACAAGTTTCTCACCAGAATCCAGCTTGAGGGATATAAGCAAGGAATAGAGAGTCAGGGTATCACTATCCACAGGAAAGGTATTCTGCATCTCACCAAAACAGGAAAATTCACGTTGGACGATGAGTACGACGATGAACACGATAGTGAAAGTTTGGAAGTTTTCAGCGCATTGCTTACGCTGTATAACTATATGAAAAAAAATAAAAAATAGGAGGACACTATGGAACAGTTGCAGACAACAGACCAAGAAGTGGTTTTGGCAGAATTGCCAGCAACAGAACAGGAAGGCGTCGACGGAGAACAGGAATTGCAGGTATCGGTTACCGAATTCGGAAAAAAGGCAAGCGGTATCGTTGTAAAAACAGAAGATGACTTCAAGAACGCCGCAGAGTTCGTAAAAGAAATCAAGAAGAAGGCGAACACGGTAAAAACATTCTTTGAACCTTTGAAGAAGTCGGCATACGCAGCCCATCAGCAAATCTGTTCAAGAGAAAAGGAAATGCTTGCGCCGCTCGTTTCGGCAGAGAAAGAAATCAAGTCGGCAATGGCGGTATGGACAGAAGAAAAGGAAAGAGAACGCAGAGATGCAGAGGAGGCAGCGAGAAAAGCTGCGCAGGAACAGGCAGACAGGCTTTTACAGGAGTCGATAGAACTTGAAAAGACAGGAAATACGGTCGCGGCGGAGCAGAAGTTCAATTCTGCTGCAATGCTTGAAAGACAGAGCGGTCAGATTGTTATACCCGTAGAAAAAACGCAGGTAAGCGGCGTAAGTCAAACCAAGGATTGGGAAATCACAGCGGTAGACGAAACGGCGGTTCCCGTAGAATTTAACGGCGTATGTATAAGACCTGTGGACGAAAGCGCAGTCCTCAAACTCATAAAAGCAAACAAAGGCAAAATAAAAATTCCCGGAATTGAATACAAGGAAACGACGAAATTCAGCATAAGGAGTTAATCAGATGGAAGAAAAAAATGTTGCAGTAGTGAATAATTCCAACGCCGCGTTAAATGTTACGTTTGAGTTGCAGGGAAGAAAAATTGAAATAGACGGGGATTTCGTAAAGAAATATCTTGTACGCGGCAAGTCTGAAATGGTTACGGCACAGGAAGTATTGTTTTTCCTGAATACATGCCGGGCACAAAATCTTAATCCGTTGGCAAACGGCGAAGTGTACCTCATAAAGTACAGCAAAGAGGAGCCTGCACAGCTTGTTGTCGGCAAAGATAAGTACTTGTCGCGTGCTTACCTCAACCCGAATTATATGAGCAAGGAAGACGGAATAATCGTTTCTCGCGGAAGCCAAATCATACAGAAAAAAGGATGTTGCTTATATCCCAATGAGATACTTATCGGCGGGTGGTGCAGAGTTTTCTATATGAAAGGCGGCACGCAACGCGAGGCGTATAAGGAAGTTGCACTCCAAGAGTACAACAAAGGAATGGCGAATTGGAAGTCAAAGCCTGCCACAATGATAAACAAAGTTGCAGTAAGTCAATGCGTAAGGGATGCATTCCCCCAAGATTATTGCGGATTGTATTCAGAAGATGAAATGATTGCCGCAGGAGCAATACCGCCTGAAATACCACCCGCACAGAAAGAAATCATCGTAAGCGAAGACGGAAGATTGCTTGACGAGGACGGAAACGACATTACGGAGCAGGGAACGACTCTTGCAGAAGAAGGTTCTGACGAAGATAGAGTTATAACCCAAGAAGAACGTAAAGCATTGTTCAGAAAGGGAAGTGAACTGTTTCAGGAAGATGGAAACGACATCATAAGGCAGATTATGGACGGCCTCGGCATAGAATCTACGGCAAAAATGACCGTAAAAGATTATCTCACGGTCCTCGAAGGTCTTGAAGACGAAAAGCAAATGAGAGACCACATAATAGACGAGGAAAGCGTAGATTAAAGCGAGGTATAAAGATGAATGAAGACGCAAAGAGAGGGGCAGGAAGAAACGTAAAGAAGGGAGTAGACTACTTTCCGCACTTCACCAACTCGATGACGCATTCTTCAACAATCTTTACTATCCAAGAAGACTTTGGAAACGACGGCTACGCTGTTTGGTATAAACTGCTTGAATATCTGGGAACACAGGAAAAGCTGTATTTTGATACGAATGATAGGCAAAGATGGAAACATTTTGTTGCACTGTGTAAAACCTCTCAAGAAACAGTTTTAGGCATTATCAATAGCCTTGCAGAAATGAACGCAATAGACTATGACTTGTGGACCAAGCACAAAGTTATTTGGTCTGATAATTTCGCAGACAACGTAGCCAGCGTTTACAAAAAGCGCGGTGTTGCAGTTCCGACTAAACCTGTATTTTTAAACGATACTGAAAGCAAAGAAGTTCCTCAAACAGAGCCTGTAATGCAGTTGCCTGAAATCAAATCGTCTTTCGATGGCGACAAAATGTCAGAATTCTGTGAAAGGTTTAATGTTCAGATAGACTCGTATGGAAGTGCTTTAAGTGAGATGGATTTTGATTTGCTCACGAAAGCATACGAAGAAAGCCCCCAATATTTGCAGACAAGCAATATTGCAAGATTTATGTCGTGGGTAGTAAAAAACTACGCATCCATAATCAAAGGCAAGTACAAGCTTGACAGCAAATCCTCGACGTCGCGCGAACAGCAAGCAATCGATGAAAGACGTAGGCAAAATGATATGATGCAGTCATTGTACAACAAGTATTTGTCGGAGGAAGATGACAATGGATAATCTCCAAAGATCAGATATTGTAAAAATACTTGCGCTTATCCGAGTTAATGATGAAAAAGCATATCAGTTGATGTCATCGAAAGAAGCTGAAACCCTTGTAGATTTTTGGTATGAAAGCTTGTCGATATACCCCCAAGAAGTAGTTTTTGCTGCAACAAAACTTGCTATACAGAATAGCGAATTCACGGTTAAGCTTGCTACCATAATCAATGAAATCAAAAAGATTAAGACCTCATTGCAAAAATCAGACGTTGAATTATGGAATGAATTAAACGAAGTATTGTTCATTGTAAATTATGAGTCGGCATACTTGAACTACGACCGGGAGCGCGACGAAACATTAAAAAAGTTGAATCGGATTTATCAATCGTTATCAGCAGAAATAAGGCTCTATGTAACAAGTTTAAGCGAGTTAATTAATATCTCGCGCATGGACAAAAAAGAGCTTTCATACGAAAAAGACAGGTTTTTAAAG
Source organism: Candidatus Coproplasma excrementipullorum (assembly GCA_018714165.1). Classification (GTDB taxonomy): domain Bacteria; phylum Bacillota; class Clostridia; order Christensenellales; family Borkfalkiaceae; genus Coproplasma; species Coproplasma excrementipullorum. The sequence continues at coordinate 35,604 of DVNU01000028.1, forward strand.
GCTATGCCAAAACTCAAAGAAAATGCAGAATATCGGGCAAAATCAGAACGATTTATGCAGTTCTTGGAAAGTAAAGAAGTCTATCAGATAGAAGACAAAAAGGTTAAGAAATGATAAAGCACAAATATAAAATCATTGTTGACTCCACAGACGATAGAGAACGCTTGGCCGGAATACTCGTTAAGAACGGGTATTCAGTAAAGCAGGGAAAGCAGCTCAAAAAAGATAGCAACAAGTCCTACGATTACTATCTCGAAGTTTGCGACGAAAACGACAGAAATGTTTACTCGAAGGAAGTTATAAGGGATAGAAAGAAATGAAAGTTGCAAGATTTGTTGTCTACGGAAATCCGAAGGGGAAAGGCAGACCGAGGTTTACTACTGTCTGCGGCTACGCAAAGTCCTACACCCCGAAAGATACAGAAAACTACGAAAACCTTATCAAGATTGAGTATAAAAGTCAATGCGGAAATATCTTCTTTGATAGAGATGAACAACTCGAAGTGAAGATATATTGCTACCACTCAATCCCCAAAAGCGTATCAAATAAGAAACGCTCTCTTATGATTGCTCATAGGATAAGACCTGCCAAAAAGCCTGATTTTGACAATATGGCAAAGGTGGTTACGGACGCCCTCAACGGCATAGCGTATCACGACGATAATCAGATAGTCGATGGTATGGTAAGAAAATTCTATGACGAGCAACCGAGAGTTGAAATTCAAATAAAATCTATAAACGACGAGGTAAAAAATGAAAGAATTATTGAGCATCAACAACAGCGTATTTGAAGACTTGCGAAACGATATTGATAACATTATCAATCGCACCATCGGAAATATGCAGCAAAGGGAAACCGATAGCGCAGACATCACAATTAAGTTGTCTGTCAAGCTTGAACAGGCAAGCATAGCGGACAGAGAGGCAGGTAATGGTTGTGTTAAAACCATACAAAAGCCCAAGTTCGGCTATGCTATAACATCTGCAATGCAGATAAAGGATAAGGAGAGCGGCGCCCTGAAAGGCGAATATCAGCTTGTATGGAACGAAGAAGAAGGAAGATACGAACTTGCTCCCATAGATGACGGTCAAATGAGTATGTTCGACGACGAACTTTTCACGGAACGTACAGTAAACAACGATAATGCAGAAGACGTCAAGGAAGAACAGGCTCTCATCGGCGGAGAAGTTAAAATGCTTGGTAATGGTGATAGTTTTGATAACTTCGACGACCACGACGAAGATAACGAAGACGAGGTATAAATTATGAATGAAGAAAAGAAAAAGCCTTCGATTGAGGAAGTTTTCGTAGGAATTGCAAGCAAAATA
>DVNU01000029.1 GCA_018714165.1 Candidatus Coproplasma excrementipullorum
CATTAGACCTTGCTAAGCAGTTCGGTACGCCTCTCTATGTCTTTGATGAAGCTTACATCCGCAGCATGATGCGTACATATAACAAATCTCTTGAGGATAATTACGGCGGCAACGGCATAGTGCTGTATGCGTCCAAGGCATTCTCATGCCAGGCCGTCTACAAAATCGCGCAGTGCGAGAACACCGGCGTAGACGTCGTTTCGGGCGGAGAACTCTATACGGCGCTCTCGGCAGATTTCCCCGCGGATAAAATTTATATGCACGGCAACAACAAGACTCCCGAAGAGCTTGAATACGCGGTTGAAAGCGGAGTGGGGACTATCGTCGTCGATTCCTACCTCGAAGCCGACAGGCTGGATGCGCTGTGCGCGAAAAAGGGTGTGAAGCAGGCCGTTTTAATACGAATCAATCCCGGCGTAGAGGCACACACCCACGCATACATTCAAACGGCCACGCCCGACAGCAAGTTCGGATTTTCCATTGCAAACGGCACGGCGGAGAATATAACCAAATACGTACTCTCCAAGGCAAACCTGTGCCTAAAAGGCTTCCATTGCCACATCGGTTCGCAGATATTTGAAAAGCAGTCCTTTGTGCTCGCGGCCCGGAAGATGATGGACTTCATCGCCGCAATCAAAAATTCAACGGGATTTGCGGCATCTGTGCTCAATATCGGCGGCGGCTTCGGCATCTATTATACCGATGAAGACCCCAAGCTGACGGCTTCGGACTACGCGGCCTATTTAAAGGCGCTGTGCGACGCCGTCAAGGAAAAGGCGGCCGAACTCAAAGTATCCCGGCCCTTCCTTGCTATTGAGCCCGGTCGTTCGATTGTCGGCGAAGCGGGCGTTACGCTGTACACGGCGGGCGCGATAAAGGAAATTCCCGGCATTAAGACTTATATCGCTGTAGACGGCGGCATGTTCGACAATCCCAGATATGCTCTCTATCAGTCCAAATACACCGTAGTTGCGGCGGGCGACATGAATGCGCCCTGCACGCAGAAGGTTACAATTGCGGGCAAGTGCTGTGAGAGCGGCGACATCATTGCCGTCGGCGTTCCCCTGCCCGAAGTAAAGAGCGGCGACATCATTGCCGTGCTCTCAACGGGTGCATATAATTACTCGATGGCCAGCAATTACAACCGCAATTTCATCCCCCAGGCAGTACTGGTAAACGACGGCAAGGCGGAGACCATAATCAAAAAACAGACATTCGAGGATTTAGTCCGCAACGACATTATCCCGGAAAGGCTTAAATAATGACCATAAACGATTTTATTGCTCTGCTGGCCGGCATTGCAGCTGTAATTTTCGTGCTGGCTCCACACGAATGGGGCCATGCATTTGCCGCAACAAAATGCGGCGACGGAACGCCCGCAGCCTATGGCAGACTGACGCTGAACCCCATAAAGCACCTTGACCCCGTCGGGTTTATCTGCTGTGCGCTCGTCGGATTCGGCTGGGCCAAACCCGTGCCCATCAATCCGATGAATTTCAAAAATTACCGCAGGGGCCTCTTTTTTACGGCAATTGCGGGCGTTGCGGTCAACTATATTGTGGCTTTCTTCGCCTATCTGCTGTATGTACTGTTTGTACGGTTTGTGCTCGTGCCGATGTCGGCGGCGAGCCTGTTCACCGAATATCTTGGATTTTTCTTGTGGCAGTTCCTGTGGTGCGTTTTCTCATACAGCCTGGGTGTGTTTGTGTTCAATCTTCTGCCGCTCTACCCGTTGGACGGATTCAGAGTTGTGGAATCTTGCACGCGGCAGGTCAATCCCGTAAGGCGCTTTCTGCGCAATTATGGCCAGATGATACTCATAATTCTCATAGTTGAAAGTTTTTTCTGCGATATTCTTTCCAACTATGTATCCTGGGCGGGTTATTGTGATATTCTCGGCTATGTGATGACCTTTGCAACTCAAATTATAGGCTATCCCATTCGGGCGGCCTGGGACTGGATTTAAACTATATGACATCCATTAAAGATTACTCCAACTTTGAATCCGTCGTCGATTACAACACCGTGCTTGACGACTTCGAGGGGCCGCTCGATCTGCTTCTGCATCTCATTAACATCGCGCAGATTAAGATCGAGGATATCTTCGTGTCCAAAGTTACCGAACAATTTCTCTACTATATCGAGTATATGAAGACCCAGCCATCGCGCGACGTTGACAAGGAGAGCGAGTATCTGGCCATGGCAGCACGCATCGTCTACATAAAATCCAACGCCATGGTACCCGCAATAGAAGTTGCGGGCGAAGAGATGGGGGGGGACGATGAGGAAAAGCAGGCTCTCATCGAACAGCTTCGTCAGCGCGAATTTGAGCTTATAAGGGAAAAGACGCCCCGGCTCAAGGAGATGGAGACCATAGGCTTTTACTTCAAGCCACCCTCAAAGGATTTCAGCGAGGTAAAGATAGTCTACACCGACTTCAGTGTAACGGCCATGCTCGACGCGTTTGCCAAACTGCTTCTCCGCAACGAGAGCATGGCGCGCGAAAAGGAAAATATCAAGGAAATTCCCAAGGACGAATTTACCGTAGAGGAGAAGGTCAGGTTCATCGGCGATAAATTGCTTGAAAAGGGCGAAATCGAATTTGAACAACTCTTCAAAAGCTTTTCCCGCAACGAGGTAATTACCACGTTCCAGGCTCTTTTGGAGATGCTCAAGTACCAGTACATAATAGTCGAACAGCACGAAACGTTCGGCACAATTTTAATTAAACGCAATCCTGATTCGGATTTAAAGGACGTGGATCTTGAACAATTTGACGAATATAATTGAGGCCATCGCCTTTGCTTCGGGCGACGCCGTCCAGGTAAAATACATAATAGAAAAGTTGGGGTGCACCTTGAAGGAAGTCAACGCCGGCATAGACGAGCTGAAAGAGAAGTATGCGGGCGACAGCGGAATTCAGCTCCTCACTTTCAACGGTAAAATCCAGTTCGCGACCAATCCTGCGTACAAACAGCAGATCTCGTCCGTTTTACAGCCCATAAAGGAGAAGGAGTTTACGCGCACCATTCTGGAGTGTGCGGCGCTTATCGCCTACAAACAGCCCGTGACCAAGGGCGAACTTGAGGAGATAAGGCAGGTCAGTTGCGACTATGCAATACATACCCTTCTGGATCTTGAAATGATAGTTCCCTGCGGCAGGAAGGACGCCGTGGGCAAACCCATTCTTTACGCCACTACCGACAACTTTTTAAAGCGTTTCAAGCTCAATTCGCTCGAGGATCTGCCAGACTACGACGAGTTGATGGCTCAGATTGCAGAGATAAACAGCTCCATTCTCGACGAGGAGGACAGCAATTACCTGTACCACAAGGATGAATACTCCGAGGAGGACGACCCCGAAGTGCAGGCGGCCAAAAAGAAGAAGGAGAAGACCCAGCCCAAGGTCACTGAGGACGGTTATGAACTCCCCGAACACCTCGACGGCGAAGAGGCCGATGATATAATAGAGATTAAATGATTGATATTTAATAATGCAAAAAGCCGACATTTGTCGGCTTTTCGTCGTTTTTGGAGTAATACTAAGGGTGCGCCCGCAATAGCGGGCGCGCCTTTTAAAAATATTTAAATCAGAAATCTACATCAGTTCCGTAGTAGCAGGCCTTGTAGAGTTCAACCATCTCCTCGTGGGTGGGGATTCTGGGGTTGGAACCCGTGCAGGCGTCGCCGATTGCGTCGTCGGCCATCTTATCGAGCTTGGAGAGGAACTCAGCCTCCGAAACCTTTCCGCCGTGACCGTCGTCGTAGTCCTTGATGCATGAGGGAACATTTACAGACTCGCGCAGAGCGTTGATGGCTTCAATGAGCTTGTCAACCTTGGCTGCCTGCGAGCCGCCCCTGATGCCGATGAGCGAGGCAATTTCGGCATAGCGTTTCTTTGCGCGCAGGTTCTTGGCGTTGTACTGGATAACCTTGGGCAGATACATTGCATTTGCGCAGCCGTGAACGATATGTACGGTCTGGCCGTCCTGCTTGAATATGGCACCAGACTTGTGAGCCATCGAGTGAACGATGCCGAGGAGAGCGTTAGAGAAGGCCATGCCTGCAAGACACTGAGCGTCGTGCATGACTGCGCGCGCTTTCATATCGCCGTCGTAGGACTTTTTGAGGTTCTGGAATATGAGCTTGATTGCATGCAGCGCGAGGCCGTCAGTAAAGTTGCAGGCCGCAGTGGATACATAAGCTTCGACTGCGTGCGTGAGCGCGTCGAGACCGGTGTATGCAACCTGTTTAGGGGGCAGACTCTCTACGAGTTCGTAGTCGATAATACCGATATCGGGGGTGATATTAAAGTCAGCGAGAGGATATTTTATGCCTTTATCATAGTCAGTAATTACAGAGAAAGCCGTAACTTCGGTGGCAGTGCCTGAAGTCGAGGGAATGGCGACAAAGTGCGCCTTCTTTCTCAGTTCGGGGAAGTTGAAGGGGATGCAAAGCGATTCAAAAGTTACATCGGGATATTCATAGAATGCCCACATAGCTTTTGCCGCGTCGATGGGGGAGCCGCCGCCGATTGCGATGATCCAGTCGGGCTGAAACTCCTGCATAATCTTTGCGCCCTTCATAACGGTGGTGACGGAAGGATCGGGTTCGACGCCTTCGAGGATGTAAACTTCCATCTTTGCCTTTTTAAGGGCCTGTTCAGCCTTGTCGAGGAAGCCGCCCTTGCGCATCGAACTGCCGCCCGTTACGATGATTGCCTTTTTGCCTTTGAGTCCGGATAAAACCTTTTTCATTACACCTTTGCCGTGATAGAGATCGCGGGGAAGCGTAAATCTTGCCATAAAATTAATCCTCCGATTAGTAAAATATTTGTCCGATAAAAATATATTGATACTTTTTTATCGATTTCCATATGATATTATATCTGAAATTTTGCATTTGTCAACGGTATAAGGGGATATTTTGCATATTTTTACATAACTTACAGATAATATCGGTGTGAACGACGCAATAGTCATATCTGCAACCGTTGTTACGGCGCTTCTTCTCTTTCCGCTTCACATAGACAATTATCTGTATATCAATGCCGATGAAAAATACGCCGGACTGAATATAACGCTCTACCGCATCTTTAAAATTTTCAACGCAAATACCGTTAAAAACTCAATCGACAGGATGCAGGTAAACGGAAAGGACAAGAAGATAGATAAAAGCTTTATCAGGAGCAAAGCACTCAAAATATATAATAACTTAAGCATCACAAAGATAATCCAGCTGGGGGATTACGGCGTAGCTGCGAATAAAGGCGCATATGCGGCCGTTATTCAGAACGCGCTGACGCAGACGGCATATTCCTTCGCCGTGCTTAACGGCGGGAGAGTTAAATTAAAGAACTACATTATACTCAACAAAGAGCACGGCAATGTAGTCTATTACGCCAAAATTTCTGGCGTAATAAATATGCTGGCAGTTTTAAAAATAATTTTTATTTTATTAACGGAGAAATTAAATGAACAGGCTCAAAAAAGACAGACAAAAGGTAAACGAATACGACAAGCCGACACTTCCCATAGAGAAAGTTGCCGACGCGAATACTGTAATTGGCCAGTCAATAATAACGGTGAGCGGCACGCAGGTCATTCCGCTCACTTCGATAACTGTGGTCAACATAGGCGGCGGTGGCGAATACGGCGACATCAAGACATTTAAAGAGACCGACGGATTCAAACTTGCCGGCGGGAACGGCAGTGTTGTCACGGTTAAACCCAAGGGATTCCTGGTGGATGACGGCAAGGGGTGCAGGCTTTTGAAAATGGAGGATGAACCTGTAAATGCTCTCATCGAAAAGACGGGCGAACTCGTTCACGATCTCGCAAGGAACTGAATTAAAGCATGTCACTAAGTTTGCAGCAATTTTCTGTGCCTTAACTTTACTTTTTGCCTCAATTTTTACATTTGAGCCTGCGGGCGTAAATCTCACCGCCGAAGCGGATGGACGGGCGGAGTGCGTAGTGGAACTGTCCACGGGCAGGGTGTTGTACAGCCGCAACGCAGACCAAAAACTTCCCATGGCCAGCACCACAAAGATTATGACAGCTCTTCTGATAATCGAGGATTGCGATCTGGACGAGGTGATAACAGTGCCCGACGAGGCCGTTGGAGTGGAGGGTTCGAGCATATATTTAAAGCGTGGCGAGGTAATTTCGGTAAAGGACTTGCTGTACGGACTTATGCTCCGTTCGGGCAACGACAGCGCTACAGCACTGGCCATTCATCACAGCGGCGATACACAGAAGTTTGCCGAGGCAATGAATGCGCGCGCGGCAGAAATGGGGGCGGAGAGTACGCATTTTACCAATCCAAGCGGTCTTCCCGATGAAAGCCATTACACCACAGCAAAGGATTTAAGTCTGATCGCCTGCGAGGCAATGAAGAATGATACGTTTAAGACAATAGTTTCCACGCGCAAATATACGGGCGAATACAGAAGCTATTTGAACAAAAACAAGATGCTCAGCCGTGTGGAGGGCGCAAACGGCATAAAGACCGGATACACTCTCAAGGCGGGACGCTGTCTGGTTTCCTCGGCCGAGAGAGAGGGAATGGATATAATCTGCGTCGTTTTAAACTGTCCAGATATGTATGAGAGGAGCGAAAAACTGATTGAAAATGCCTTTGCGCAATTCGAGCTCGCAAAAATAGATAAAAATACGGTATTTATGTGTGGCATAGTACCCTGTAATATTGCCAAAGATGCCAAAGTGCTTATAAAAAAAGGTGAAGAGATTACAATAAAAACTTACCTTACGAATTCTGATGACACAATTAAGCAGGGCGATAAGGTGGGCAAACTTGAAATTTATTGCCAAAATGACTTGATTTTTAGCGGAGATTTATATAGTATAGTTAATAGATAAAATTCTTAAGGATTGACTATGCGACTCAATAAATTTCTCGCCGCTTGCGGCGTTGCATCCCGCCGAAGCTGCGATGAGCTGATAAAGGACGGCAAAGTAAATGTCAACGGCAAAGTTGCCGGACTCGGCCTGGAAGTGGGCGAGGGCGACGAGGTCACCGTAAACGGAAACAAAGTCGTTTTGAAGAAGAACGAATATTATATTTTAAATAAGCCCAAGGGATATCTTTCCACAGTGTCAGACGACAAGGGCAGAAAGACGGTAATGGATCTCATGCCCTCATCTGTCGGCAGAATTTATCCCGTGGGGCGCCTTGACTACGACAGCGAGGGCCTGCTAATTCTCACAACCGACGGCGAACTGGCCCAGCGGCTGACACACCCTTCTAACGAGGTGCCCAAGACCTATCTTGTAAAAATTGAGGGCACGGCTACCGAGGCAACGTTAAACCCTATACGCAGCGGCATCGAGATTGAGGGAGGGTACGTAACCAAGAAGTGCAAGGCTCACATTGTGGAAACAAACAAGGAATACACAAAGATCCACATTACCATTACTGAGGGCAAAAACCGCGAAATAAGGAAGATGTTTGCCGCAATCGGCAGGGAAGTTACGCTTTTGAAGCGTATAAAAGTGGGTGAACTTACGTTGCGTGGCCTCGACAGGGGGAAATGGCGTAAACTCAATAAGCAGGAAGTTGCATATCTTATGTCGCTGTAAGTTTTGCGCGCCGCCCGACGGGCGGCGCGCACCTGAAATATTCGCCTTTTATAAAAAAATGTACGACTATATTCTCTTTGACCTTGACGGCACATTGACAGACCCCTTCGAGGGCATAACTAACTCCATAATTTACGCGCTCAAAAAATTCGGCATTGAAGTGAGCGAAAAGCAAAAGCTCAAATGTTTCATCGGCCCGCCGCTATATAAATCCTTCTCGGAATACTGCGGATTGAGTCAAGAGGATTCCGAAAAGGCCGTTGCATTTTACAGGGAATATTTTTCGCAAAGAGGTCTGTATGAAAACAAGCCGTACGACGGCATACAAAGCGTGTTGCAGCGCCTCAAAGACAACGGAAAAAAGCTGATTTTAGCCACCTCCAAGCCGCAGATATTTGCCGAACGTATACTTGACCATTTTAATCTTTCGCGCTATTTCGACTATGTTTCGGGTGCCACGCTCGATAGTTCGCGCGTGGAAAAGAGCGATATCATAGCATTCGCTCTCAAAAATTTTGCCGTTTCGCCGCAAAACTCCGTAATGGTAGGCGACCGCAAGCACGACATCATAGGTGCCAAAGCCAACGGTTTGAAGTCCATAGGCGTGCTCTACGGCTACGGCGATGAGTCCGAACTACTGTCGGCAGGGGCCGATTACATAGCAACAATGCCCAAAGATATAATAAAAATTGTTGATCGTCATTAAAACACCCGCACGGACGGCAGTCCGCGCGGGTTCTGAAACAAATATTTAAATATTTCTCACAAGGCCGATAACTTTGCCCAGGATTGTGACATCGTCAAAAACAAAGTCTTCCATGTCGTCGTTTTCGGGGTGGAGGATGATTTTTCCGTCGCGCTTGAAAAAGCGCTTGACTGTTGCGCTGTCATCAACGAGGGCAACGACAATTTCACCGTTTTCGGCAACGGGCTGTTTCTTTACTACAATTTTATCGCCGTTGAACATTCCGATGTTTATCATTGAATTGCCCTTTACGGTCAGCATAAACAGATCGTCGCCTTTGAAGAGGTTGGAGGGAATGGAAAAGAAATCTTCGTAATTTTCCTGTGCGAAGATGGGTTCGCCCGCAGCGACAGTGCCTATCAGTGGAACCTTTACAACCTGCTGATTTATGGAAATTGCGCGGCGCTTGTTTTCGCCTACTTTGCTCTTTGTAATAAGTCCCTTTTCCGACAGCTCGTTCATTATATTGAATGCTGTAGCAGTGGAGCGGATGCTACATGCGCTGCAGATTTCGCGCACAGTGGGGGCATAGCCGTTTTCTGCAATGAATGAAGTTATATAGCTGTATACTTCCTGTGTTTTATCCAATTTTTTCATTCCGGCTGACCTCCTTTTTTATAGTATAACATATAAAAAATAAAAATGCAAACGATTGTTCCGTATAATTTGCTTGTTTTTTTGAGATATGTGTTATATAATTGTTGAAAAGGAGGACGTTATGAATAAAAAAGGAGAGGAATGTGTTCTTTACGACAGGGAGTGTATTGAGTGCGGCGAATGCGATATGTGCGACCTTGACCCCGAGAAAGTCTGCGACAACTGCGGAAAGTGTCTCGACATCCGCGACGACGCAGTAATCAAAATAGATAAGATAATTATGGATGACGACAATTAAAGGGCGGCGCTGCAGCGCCGCCCTTTAAGCTTTGATAAATTTACTTACGCGGGGAAGATAGATATTTTCCACCGTGCAGTCAACTTCAAGTCCGTCATCTGTAAAGTTGCGGCCTTTCTCGGTTATAAAATTGCCAAGGGCCGAGTATTCTCCCATATTTTTATAGGGAATAAAGAGGGTTAGGCCGGTGTATCTGTCGGCAAAGCTTTCGGCTATGCGCCTCTTAAGTTCATCCAGCCCCTGATTGTTCCTGGCAGAGATGTAGATGCAGTCGCCGGGGAGATCGTCAGTTGAATCAACCAGATCGCATTTGTTGAGCACTTTGAGATAGGGCTTGTCAAAACCGAGCGATAAGATGGTGGAGAAGGTCGTTTCGAACTGCATCCGATAGTCGCCGGACGCGTCGGCAACAAAGAGCGCCAGATCGCAGCTGACCGCGCTTTCGAGCGTAGATTTGAAAGCCTCCACAATGTCGTGGGGAAGTTGTTGTATGAAGCCTACAGTATCGATTAAAATGTACCGCACGCCGTCTATCTCCAGCGCCCTGGCGGTGGGGTCGAGCGTGGCAAACAGAGCGTTTTTTTCAAGCACGCCCGCACCTGTGAGTGCGTTCATTATGCTCGATTTGCCCGTGTTTGTATAGCCGACCAATGCAACCGTCTTTGCGTCGTCCTTGGCCCTGCGGCCGCTGTGTAGAGCGCGCCGCGTCTCCATTTCGGCAAGTCGTTTTTCAAGAAATTTCATGCGGTAGCGTATATATCGTCTGTCTGTCTCCAGCTGTGTTTCACCGGGCCCGCGCGAACCGATTCCGCCTCCAAGGCGGGACAGCGCTGCGCCCTTGCCCTTGAGGCGGGGGTAGATGTATTTGAGCTGGGCAAGTTCAACCTGAACTTTGCCCTCGCTGGTTACGGCGTGAAGTGCGAAGATGTCCAAAATGAGCGTCGTCCTGTCGATGACCTTTCTGCCGCCAAGAGCCGCCGAAATGTTCAATGTCTGCGAAGGCGACAGTTCGCCGTTAAATAAAATTGTTATATCGTCCAGCCCTTCGAGGGTGCGCCCGATTTCTGCAAGCTTGCCCGAACCAACAAACGTGGCGGGATTGATTTCCCTGATGTTCTGGTAACTTGAACCGCAGTACGCGCCGCCCGCGCTTTCGATGAGAGCAACGGCTTCATCGTGCAGGACACGCCAGTTGTTGTTGAAAACGGGCTGAATTATAAATACCTTTTCGACGTTCTGCATCAATTTTCATCCTCGCCGTCGGGGTGAAGTTTTACTTTGCCAACCACCGAACGCCGCACGTCCTCGCTGATTGCCGCATAATGCTTGCGCGTGGTATTTACGTCCTTGTGTCCCAGCACATCGGCAACCACATAGATATCGCCCGTGGCGCGATAGAGCGCCGTGCCATAGGTACTGCGCAGTTTGTGGGGGGAAATCTTTTTGAGGGGTGAGACAATTTTAGCGTACTTCTGAACGAGATTTTCAACCGCGCGGACGGTTATGCGCCGCTTTTGGGAAGAGAGAAAGAGGGCGTCCTTTGGCCCATTTGGAAGCTCAGTTTCGCTTTTATAGTCGATGTAACGTCTGAGCGCGTCTGCTACGTCGTCGTCGAAGTAGAGTATGGATTTTCCGCCGCCCTTTCGGGTGACTATGAATGAATTGTCGCTGAAATTTATATCCTCGTTGTTGAGGCCTACAAGCTCACTGATACGTATGCCGGTGCCCAGAAAAAGTATGATAATTGCGCTGTCGCGCACTTTGTTGCGCTCGTGAAATACGCGCTGGTGGGGGGAAAGCCCGTCTCCTGACTCTGCAACGTCTATGATATTGAAAACCTCGTCGCCGTCAAGGCGGATTATGGGCTTTTCGTGCAGTTTTGGCGTCGCAACTTTGGCGGAATTGTCTACAGAAATCATGCCGCGGTTAAAAAAGTACTTGAACATAGTGCGCACCGAAGACAATTTACGTGCCTTGGCGCGGTCATTGCAGACGTGTTGTTTGTTCTGATAGGTGTAGTGGGAGAGAAACGCCAAAAACATCTCAATGTCGTTATTGGTAATGCTTTCGATGTCGCTGAGTGTAAACTGCTTGGCCGAGGTATAGTTTTTAAACCGCCTCGTCATAAGAAAGTGGAAAAATATCTTTAAATCGTGGGCATAGTTGAGCCGCGTGAGGGGAGACGTCTGGCTGTCGATCGCAAGAAAATAGTCGCCGCAAAAATCTGGCAACTCTTTGTCAAGCAAATGCTGTATAGCCGCCAGGTTGCGGTTGTTGCGCTCTACATAATAATTTGTGTTTTCAGAAGCAGACAAAATTAGACCTCGCACTTTAAAAATAACTATATATGGGTAATTTTACGAAGAATTGACAGATAAGATATAACACAAATTATCGGTGTTGTCAAGGGATGATATTAAATTATTTATAAATTTGTTTTGACTGTTTTGCGCAATGCGCAAATGCGAAGAGAAGAACAAGATGAAAAGAGCAAAATTAATCACGCAACATTTGAAATTCCCTTGAGAATGTAAATCGAAATACGCAATATACGCAATACTAATCTAATCTTGAATTGAATTGTTGTTGAGCATTAATTGAGATTAGCAAGGGTGGTGAAAGCATGACCGGAAATTCTGAAAATAAAAATTATTTAGCCGTAAGTGGGGCAATATACCGACGGCTTTTTGCTGATTTTATTAAAAATTAAGCCAAAGTGAAGGAAGAGTATTTCTTCGTAAAACACAGCTTTTACGAAGAAATAGGGTTGTTTTAAGACAAGATAGGAAAAAACAGACAACACATTTCAGAAAAGTGTCCAGCATTTGCTGATTGACTTTAAAATAGTTTTAGAAGATAAATAAATTAATAAATTTGCAGATTATATTGATGAACTAGTTTTATATTAAAAACAAACAAAATTATTTTTAAAATTATCTAAATTCAGTGAGTACGGCTCTTTTACTATGGTCTCAGCGCGTCAGTGCGTAAGTTTCTTTACTTATAAAGCAAATAAAATTTCAGTTACTCAAATTTGCCGTCGATAAATTTAAACTGTCTTTGATACTTTCCCAAAAAATCAGTAACAATTACGCTGTCAAAATTCACTTTAATATTTTGCGCCATTTCGCATAGATCTTCAATGATTTTATCGCTTTCAGGCGATGAAATTCTGCCATACAACGTCAGAACGCTCTCATTTTCATTCAGGACATCGACAAAATATGTCGCCTCTATCTCGTGCATCATTCTGTTATACAACTCGACAATTCCGTCGCTGTCGAGTGAACAGACAATTTCCTCGTCATCCGGCGAATAAAAACTCACCTTGTTTGAAAGAAAATCAAAATACACTTTAACTGAATGCCCCGTTTTTACGGCCGTAACAAAAACAATGTCAGTAAACCGATTGCCTCTTATCACGTCATACGAAAATAACTTTTCATTGAGTTTTAAGTAAAACAGTCGCTCTGCTTCATATCTCTGTGTATTCATAAAATCACAAATAAACTAATTATGTCACGCATAGTACGATGTAAATTACATAAAAAAGCGGGTTTAAGCGCCCGCTTTTTTATATTTACTAATAATTTTTACTTTGTAAGAGGCTTTAAGTTCCAGATGTTCTCTGCGTACTCCTTTATGCTTCTGTCCGCCGCAAAGTATCCCGATGCTGCAATGTTGCGCAACGATATCTGATTCCACCTGGTCTTGTCGTTTACATACAGATCGGATAGCTCGCGCTGAGTCTTGCTGTAGGATGTGAAGTCAGCCATACACATGTAAGGGTCTGCCACAGGCGAACCTGTGAGAAGGTAATTTGCCATATCTGAGAACGACTGTCCGTTAAAACCGATTATCAGCGCTTCAATTATTCTGCGAAGTCTTGGGGACTCGTTGTAATACGTGCTTGAGCTGTAACCGGAGCGCCAGATATCGTCCACTTCGTTTGACTTGTGGCCAAAGATGAAGATGTTCTCATCTCCCACCGCCTGCGCCATCTCTACATTTGCACCATCGAGCGTGCCAATAGTCAGTGCGCCGTTTATCATAAACTTCATGTTGCCGGTGCCGCTGGCCTCCTTGCCTGCAAGCGATATCTGCTCAGATATCTCCGATGCCGGCATGAGAATTTCAGACATCGTAACATTGTAATCTTCCATGTAAACGACGTTGAGTTTTTCGTTTATCTTCTTATCCTTGCGTATCTCTTCCGAGATGAAGTTTATCAGCTTTATGATCTGCTTAGCCATCGAATATCCGGGCGCAGCTTTGGCACCGAAGATATACGTTTTGGGTTGCATATTCATGTCGGGATTGTCGCGCAGATCGAGATAGGTGTCGATGATATTGAGTGCATTTAAAAGCTGGCGCTTGTACTCGTGCAGCCTCTTGGCCTGGATATCGTAAATCGACTTGGGGTCGATTATAAATCCCTGCTTTTTGTATGCATAGTCTGCAAACTGCTGCTTTTTTATCGCCTTGATCTCTTCAAGCCTCTTTAAAACCGTCTTGTCATTTTCAAACTTTTTGAACTCGGCAAGCTTCATGCTGTCGTGCACGAAGCCATCACCTATGCAATCGACAAGGAGACTCGTAAGCTCAGGGTTGGCCTGGCACAACCACCGTCTGTAGGCAATGCCGTTGGTGACGTTCGTAAACTTTTCGGGGGTGAACTCGTAGTAGTCCTTGAAAATCGACTTTTTGATTATGTCGCTGTGCAGTGCAGCAACACCGTTGACGCTGTGGCTTCCGTAAACGGAGAGATTTGCCATCTTGATCCTGTCATGTTCAATGATAGCCATTCTGGAAATCTTTGCCCACTCGCCGGGGTATCTGTTCCAGAGCTCTTCGCACAGCCTTCTGTTGATTTCCTTGATTATTGAGTGGATTCTGGGAACCGTCCTTTCAACAAGGTCTTCCTGCCAGGTCTCCAAGGCCTCGGCTAGAACTGTGTGGTTGGTGTATGCGCAGGTCGCCGTAGTGATTGCCCAGGCATCCTCCCACCTGTAGTAGTATTCATCCACCAATATTCTCATGAGCTCAGCAATGGCCATTGCGGGATGCGTATCGTTGAGATGAATGGCCGCAAGCTTGGGCAAGTCGCCCAGATCGCCGTACCTGTGCCTGTGATCGCTGACAATATTCTGAATGGACGCAGAGCACAGGAAATACTGTTGTTTAAGCCTTAAAGCCTTGCCGTTTACGTGATTATCCGCAGGATAGAGCACCTTTGTGAGGACGTCTGCATCGTTGTCCTCAACCATGGCCTGATAGTAATCGCCCTGCGAGAAGAGCTTCATATTGAAATCCTGTACAGGCTTAGCCTTCCACAGCCTCAGAACGGAGACAGCGTCGCTGTCCTTGCCAGAAATCATCATATCGTAGGCCACGGCCTCTACGTCCTGACTGTCGATATAGTTGATCTCCATGCCGTTTTCGGCCCACTTTTCCTCCACTTTGCCGCCGAAACGGACGAGATAAGATTTATCCGAACGCTGCGTAAGCCATGCCTCGCCGCCGGGAAGCCAGACGTCGGGCAATTCTGTCTGCCAGCCGTCTATAATCTTCTGTTTGAACAGACCATATTCATACCTCAGCGAATATCCCATTGCGGGGTAATTGCCGGTTGCAAGCGCATCCATAAAGCATGCGGCCAACCTGCCCAGACCACCATTACCCAAACCTGCGTCAGGTTCAAGCTCATATAATTCATCAAGCTTCACCCCATAGCCGTCGAGCACCTTCTCGAACGTTTCGGTTGCGCTTAAATTATATAAGCTGTTCTTGAGCGAGCGGCCAAGAAGAAATTCCATGCACAGATAGTAGACCCTCTTTGCACGCTTTGTTTTCATTCTCTTGGAAAAAACCTGACGTTTTTGCAGCAATATGTCCCTTACGCTCATTACGACGGCCTTATATATCTGGTCTTTGGTCGCCTCGACGGGACTTACGCCGTAGTAACGTGCAAGTTTTCCTTTGACAAGATCCCTGACTTCTTTTTCGGTAATAGTTGTTGCCATTAAATACTCTCCTATATAACAGTTGTGAATTTAATTTAACATACTCAGATACAGCGCCTCATACTGTTTTGCCGAATTCTTCCAGCTGAAGTCAGTTGTGGCGGCTCTGTACATAAGCCCTGACCATAATTCTTTATTTTTATAGTCCTCCATGGCCTGTCTTATAACATAGAGCATATCGTGAGCATTGTAATTTGTAAAAGTATAGCCGTTCTGCTGGGGCTTAATGCTGTCGTACAGACCGCCCGTCTCCCTGACGATGGGTACGGTAGCGTATCTGCAGGCAATCATCTGCGAAAGGCCGCAGGGCTCTGACTTTGAAGGCATAAGGAAGATATCCGAGCCAGAATAAATCTTGCGCGAGAGGTCGTTGTTGAACATAATCTGCGCGCTCATCTTTTCGGGATATCTCCTTGCAAGATCTTTAAAGAAGCCCTCGTAGTGCGAATCGCCCGTGCCGAGCACGACAAACTGAACGTCGCTCTGCAAAAGCTCCTCTATGATATTGAGCACCAAATCAAAGCCCTTGTGCGAAACAAGGCGTGAAATCATAGAGATCACAGGCGTCTGCGGCTTTACGGGCAGACCCAGCATCTTCTGTAATTCGGCTTTGCATACGGCCTTGTTACTCATATCATCAGAGGTATAATTAGCAAAGATGTGAGTATCGAACTGGGGATTATAGCCGATGTCGTCAATGCCGTTGAGTATTCCCGAAAGTTTGAATTCATTGCGCCTTACAATGGGATCGAGACCGTGCGCGAAGTAAGGATCCTTTATCTCCTGCGCGTATCTCGGCGATACGGTAGAGAACCGTTCGCAACACTCTATGGCGCCCTTCATAAGGTTAATTGAATTGTTATACTCTACAAGATACTGATATTTTCCGTAAATGTCAAACAAAGACGATAAAATATCGAGAGAATACTGTCCCTGATATTCTATATTATGAATTGTGAATAACGCACGGATAAACTGGTATTCCTGTCTGAAGCAGTAGTTTGTCTTGAGGTAAATTGCTGCAAGAGCCGCCTGCCAGTCGTGACAATGCATAACTTCGGGATAGAAATTGAGGAAGGGCATGATTTCAAGCACCGCCCTTGAGAAGAAGGCAAACCTCTCCCCGTCGTCGAAATATCCGTAGCAGCCGGGGCGCTTGAAGTAGAACTCGTTATCCAGGAAATAGAATGTAACGCCGTCCTGCTCGTATGAGAAGATGCCGCAGTACTGGTTTCTCCAGGCGAGATGTACGTAGATGTTGCCAAGATAGGTAAATTTATCTCTGTACTCCTTCTTTATATCCGAATACAGAGGGATTACCACCCTCACATCAAATTTTCCCGA
Source organism: Candidatus Coproplasma excrementipullorum (assembly GCA_018714165.1). Classification (GTDB taxonomy): domain Bacteria; phylum Bacillota; class Clostridia; order Christensenellales; family Borkfalkiaceae; genus Coproplasma; species Coproplasma excrementipullorum. Next base: position 16,609 of record DVNU01000029.1, read on the forward strand.
AGCCGCGAGTGCCTTTGAAAGCGAGCCGATTACCTCAGCCAGGCCGCCCGTGACAATATATGGCGTGCACTCCGAAGCCACAAATAAAATTTTGCGCTTATAGGGCACCGCAGGCGCTTCGGCCGCCGTTTGGGCTTTGGGTTTCCTTGCGGTTGAAGTTCTCTTTGCCGGCGTCTTTGCCGGTGATTTTGTTGTTGCCATTATTTCTATCCCCCTTTATGTAAATTAAATGTGCGTTCCCTTGTTTATGAAGTAGGGCTTTTGCTTGCAACCTGCCAGTGTCATGCCGTTTCCGATGGCGACATCCTTGTCGCTGACTACATAGGCGAGGTTGCAGTTATCTCCGATAAAGTTTTCGCTCATTATTATGCAGTTTTTGAGCGTGGCACCCTTCCCCACCTTTACGCCGCGGAAGAGTATGCAGTTTTCCACAGTGCCTTCAATGAGACAACCGTCGTGAATGAGCGAATTTTTAACTTTTGCGCTCTCGGTAAACTTTGCGGGAGGAGCATCGTTGATCTTGGTATAGATGTCCCTGTCGCCGAAAAGTTCGGTGCGTACATTTTTATCGAGGAGATCCATATTCGCCTCGAAATAGGAAGTCAGCGAATCTATGTTGTGATAGTATCCGTCGTACTTGTATCCGTAAATGTTGCCGTTTTTGGCCGCCGGAATGAGAATGTCGCCCGAAAAGCTCGAATATCCGCGGGCAATCGCCGTCTGAATGAGATTGAGCAGATATGATGTGCGCGCCACGAACACATTTATGTAGTGCTTACGCACTCCCGTTGAGGGCTGGTTTACATCTATGGAAACTATTTTTCCGTTCTTGTCCGTGTCGAACATCATATAAGAATTTACTTTGCCGCACTCGTGTTCGTGATAGACGAGCGTGAGATCGGCGTTTGTCTTAACGTGCTGTTCGATTACTTTGCTGTAGTCGAGCTTATACACGGCGTCGCTGTCGGCAACGACAACAAAGTCCTCGTTGCACTTTTTGAGGAAAGCCGACGAGCCCTTGAGGCCTTCAAGCCTGTTGCGGTAGAGCATTTCACTCTCGTCGCTGTAAGGGGGAAGCAGAATGAGGCCGCCCTCCTTTCTCGCCAGATCCCACTCCTTGCCGGAGCCGAGGTGATCCATGAGCGACTGGTAATTGTTCTTTGTGATCATGCCGACGGTCGTGATTCCTGAATTGACCATGCACGAGAGTGCAAAGTCAACGAGGCGGTATCGGCCGCCGTAAGGGATAGAGCCCTTTGACCTGACCTTTGTCAATTCGGGTACGTTTTCGTCATTTGTGCTTGAAAATATAACGCCTACTGTCGAAGCCATTTTCCTTTCCTCCCTTACACGTTTTTATCTATGATTTCGCCTGCGGGCACGGACTTGCCGTCACCCACGGTTATGCCTCTGCCGAGTACGGTTATACCGCTTGTCTTGCCTTCGAGCTTGCTCGCCTTTTCTATGACTTCGCCGACGACAGCATTTTTGCCTATGGTAACTTCCTCGTCAATTATCGAATAATTGACTTTCGCTCCCGCCTTTACAACTGTATTTCCCATGAGCACGCAGTCCTTTACCTCTGCGCCCTTTTCAATCACGCAGTTGGTTCCGATGACTGAGTTGACAACTTTGCCTTCAATATCACAGCCGTTGGCGATCATGCAGTTGACCACCTCGCCCTGAACGTATGCGGGGGGCGCGAGCGGGCTCCTGGAGTGAATGACTCTCTCAGTGTCGCGGAGATCGAACTTGGGCACCGCGCCGAGGAGATCCATATTGGCTTCCCACAGCGAGCTTATAGTTCCAACGTCCTTCCAGTAGCCTTCGAAACGGTATGAATACATCTTTTCGCCGGCGTTGAGCATTGCGGGAAGAACGTTTTTGCCGAAGTCTTTTTCTGATTTGGGATCTTTTTCGTCAAGCTCAAGATAATTGAAAAGCTTGGAAGCGGTGAAGATATATATACCCATTGAGGCCAGATCGCTCTTAGGCTGTTTGGGCTTCTCTTCGAACTCGTAGATAGTTCCGTCGGGGTTGGTATTCAGTATGCCAAACCTTGACGCCTCCTTCATCGGCACCTTCATGCACGCTATAGTGCAGGCGGCGCCTGCGGCCTTGTGCGCCTCAAGCATCTTGTCGTAGTCCATCTTATAGATGTGGTCGCCCGAAAGAATGAGAACGTATTCGGGATCGTACATCTTCATAAACCTGATATTCTGGTAAATGGCGTTGGCCGTGCCCTTGTACCACGAAGTGTCGGTCTTTGCCTCGTAAGGCGAAAGAATATGTACGCCGCCGAAGGTTCTGTCAAGATCCCAGGGCTGACCGTTTCCGACATACTCGTTCAGAACTAACGGCTGATACTGCGTAAGCACACCCACCGTATCTATTCCCGAATTGATGCAGTTGGAAAGCGGGAAGTCGATGATTCTGTACTTTGCGCCGAAACAAACCGCGGGTTTGGCTATGTTGCTGGTCAAAGCGTACAGTCTGCTGCCCTGTCCGCCCGCAAGTAACATTGCCACGCACTCTTTTTTTCTTAGCATTGCTGAATCCCCCAATAAAATTATTTTTCTTTTATAAAATACATACAAGCCAGTTTGGGAATATCGAGCGTTATCGAATACTCCTTGCCGTGACTTGATTGCTTTTTCGTGTTTAAAACGCGTCTTTTAAACTTGCCCTCGCCGCCGAAGCTCTTTTTGTCGGTATCGAGCAACAGTTTATATTTGCCCCTGTGCTGGCCTATCGTATAGTTGGTCTGGTCAATGCCCGAAAAGTTGACAATGCACATCAGGCAGTTGCCCGCGCAATCGTAGCGGTTGAAGGCGAGAACGTTGTTTATGTTATCGTCCACAACCAGCCATTCAAATCCCTTCCAGTCCGTTTCAATTTCATAGAGGGGCGTACAACCGAGGTACAGATGATTTAAAAATTTAACGAAAACGCGCATCTTTGCGTGCTTTTCGAACTTTGTCAGAAAATAATCAATGGACTTGCGATAGTCCCATTCGGCGAACTGCGCCACTTCATAGCCCATAAAATTGAGCTTTTTGCCGGGGTGCGCATACATAAAACCGAGAAGCCCCCGCATGCCTGCAAACTTGTCCGCATACTCGCCGGGGAATTTATTTACTATGGCCCCCTTTACGTGCACGACTTCGTCGTGGGAAAGGGGCAGAATGTATCGCTCGTTGAGCGAATACATCATTGAAAAAGTTATCTTTGTGTGGTGATAGTGTCTGTAAAGCGGATCCTGGCGGCAATAAAATAATACGTCGTTCATCCAGCCCATATTCCACTTGAAGTCAAATCCCAGGCCGCCGTCCTCAACTTTTGTCGTCACGCCCGAATAGGCCGTCGATTCCTCGGCGATGATTGTGACTCCCGGAAACCTTTCGTGCAGGCACTTATTGAGTTTTTTTATAAAATCTATTGCCTCAAGATTGCGGTTGTCGCCGTAAATGTTTGGCGTCCACTGCCCTTCACCCTTGTCGTAATCGAGGTAGAGCATCGATGCGACGGCGTCGACTCTCAACCCGTCGACAGCGTATTGGTCTATGAAAAAATTTGCGCTGGAGAGGAGAAAACTGCAGACCTCTCCCCTGCCGTAATCAAATTTGCGTGTGCCCCATCCGCTGTGCTCCATTCTGTCCCAAAGCGCACATTCGTACAGCGGCTGGCCGTCAAATTCATACAGCCCGAAGTCGTCCTTGGGGAAATGTGCGGGCACCCAGTCCAGAATTACGCGTATGCCCCTTTTATGGAAGGCATCAACAAGCGATGCAAAGTCCGCGGGCGAGCCCAGCCTTTCGGTTACGCTGAAGTACCCCGTCACCTGGTATCCCCATGACCCGTCGAAGGGATATTCGGTTATGGGCATAAACTCTACGTGCGTATATCCCATTTGAGCGACATAGGGAACGAGCTGTTTTTTCAGCTCCTTGAACGACAGATAACTGCCGTCCTCCCTTCTCTTCCAGCTGAGAAGATTGACTTCAAAAATGTTTACAGGCTTATCGATCAGGTCGCCGCAGGCAAGCCGCTGATTTTTTGGCGGCAGGTCGCAGACGACAGAGCAGATTGAATGAGGGAAATCGCTCCTGAACGCGTATGGGTCGCTCTTTATGAGCTCCCTGCCCTCGAAGGTGATAATCTTGAAGTTGTACAAGTCGCCGTTTTCAGCCTGCGGACAGATACACTCGTGACTTTCGCCGTCGGGCATAAGCGACATTTCACATGCCTCTTGGCCGTTGAGAATGAGCTTAACAGCTTTGGCATGGGGAGCCCAGACGCGGAAAACGTAGCCGCCGTCACTATGGCGGTGACAGCCGTAAATTTCGTGCGCGGTGCTGCAAAAACCGCTATGAAACAAGTTCGCGTCGCTCAAATCAATCATACCCGTATTATATTTTACCATATCAATGTTGAATTTTCAAGACTCAAACAAAAAATCTTGACCAAATTCTTTAATTTAACATGATAAAATGTCGGCTTAATCCTATCTAGATGATCATCTGCAATTCAAACCGATGAGATCGAGCCCTTTGACCGCGGCAAAACAAATGCCGCCGCCATTCAGACCGATTATAAGATTGCGCGCAACGCGGACGAACATCTCGGCTTCGCACAAATCTCCTACGGCAAACACATCTCTTTTAATGTCTGCAACCGCTCCTGCTGTTACGCAACTAATGAAGGTCGCGTCAAACAATTTGAATGCGCTCTTTGCATACACGTTTCCGTCCAGACTTTCAAAGGGCGGAATGTCGCAAAATGATTTTTCGGTAACAGTGCGGATATCGCCGCACAAGCCCTCCACCGCTCCCGTAACGGGATTGATGCAGAGACAGATGTCGCCCTGTCCCAGCCAGATTTTGCATCCGTCGGAACAGGCCGAATTGCGCAATACTCCCCATTCGCACACTATTGTGTTATCGGCACAGGGCCCGAGCGCATAAGTAAAATCGAACTTCATTCTTTTACGGGCACGTAGTCGATTTTTGAGACTTCGTCTGTCGCTTCGAGCTTAAAGATTACGGGGCGCAGCCCGTCGTTGCAACTGCAGATGGCTACGCCGGGTTTTCTTATCCAGTCGCCGTAATAGAACACATCGTTGTCCGCGCCGTGGGCAAGGGCAAAGACATACTGGTAAATGGCCTTCCAGGCCTCGTCGCACATACCATCCGGCTTGGCGTAATCGGCGTAAAATACCTGGCCTTCTCTCAGCATCGGGCAGGCGGTCAGACCCTCCGCGCCGTACTCTGCGGCCAACTCCTTATCTAGAGTTTTTTTGAGAACGGTGATCTTTACTTTTTTCATCTGAACCCTCCTTTGTGATGCCCGCTCTTTATTATAAAATATGCTCGCCAAAAAATCAATAGTAAATCGTAAAAATTTT
>DVNU01000030.1 GCA_018714165.1 Candidatus Coproplasma excrementipullorum
ACTGCTCTCGCAAGGCAAAACAGTACACTGTACTGTTTTGAAAATACCTTGCTCGTCCCAATTTGCGAATCCTTTCGCATCTGCCGTTTCCCTTCGGGAGCCTCGGCAGAGCAGCGCTACGCTCGCGCAGCGGGGTGAATTTGCGCGATTATATAATCGTAGGCCCTTAAATTATCGCGCAAAGAGGGACGAACAACGCTTTACCTCAACAGTGGACACCCACTGTTTGAGCGTTGTGAGATAAGCGAGCACCTAACAACGTGCGAGCGGTGACCGAGTGCGGCGTTATCCTTGCGCCGCACGAGAAGGCGCTCCTCAAAATAACGGCAAGTTAGTTTACGCCCTCCAGTAAACAACTTGCGTTAATCTTTCAACGCAAAACAGGCGGCGCCAAAAAAGCGCCGCCCGCAAAATTTTACGGTCAGTTGACGATTAGTTTTTGCTGTCCTGCTTGATTACTTCTTCCTTGTCGTAATAGCCGCAGTTGGCGCAAACCCTGTGTGCCTGCATCTTTTCGTGGCAATGAGGGCACTCAACTAATGTGGGAGCCGTTGCCTTGTAGTTTGCAAATCTTGAATTGGTTCTGCTCTTTGACTGTTTTCCCTTGGGTACTGCCATTTTTTATCTACCTCTCTTATTTTTTGCTTAAATATCTGCGGATTTTGCACAGCTTTTGCACAGCAACACTTCAGGCTGGCTGAATACAAACGCATCGTCGACGGCGAGAGTTATATCAAGCTTTGTGCCGTCGTAATAATAGTTGTCCGCATCGTCCTTATCGGGGACAAAAAGCGCCTCGTAGGAATATTCAACATCCCTTTCGGCGTCCTCAAGGCAGTACGAGCACTGCCCCTTGAGTTTATACGAAATTTTAAGACTTATGCCTACGCTGTCGTCATCGTAAATTTCGTACTCGCCCTCTACCTTTAAACTGCCTTCAACTTTTGCCAGGGGAAGAATGAGCTTCCCTTCAGGGGGAGGGCAGTCGTATGCGAAGTTGCCGACGTATTTTTTTAAAGCGATCAGCCTTTTAACTTCTATTTTCATACCCGAATTGACTAAACAATTATATATTAAGAGCCAAACTTTGTCAACTCAAATTAAAGCCGATAAAATACTTTTTCAATTAAATTATGCGGGCCGCATTGAGGTTAAGCCGCGGGCGGCAGATTGCCGCCCGCGGCGCGGTTTGCGTTGATGTTAAACCAATGCCAGCGTTTCTCTTGCGATGACGAGCTCCTCGTTGGTGGGGATGATGAGCACCTTGACTTTGGAGTCGGGAGTGGAAATTTCACGGATGGCGCCCGTGTTCTTGCCGTTGTTGGCCTCCTTATCGAGCTTTACGCCGAGGAATTCAAGGCCTTCGCACACGCCTTCGCGCACGGTGGGAGTATTTTCGCCGATGCCCGCGGTGAAGACTATGCAGTCAAGCCCGCCCATTGCAGCGGCATAGGAACCGACAAACTTCTTGGTCTGGTATGCGAACATATCGAGGGCGAGCTGGCACCTTTCGTTGCCAGCCTCTGCGCCTGCGATGAGGTCGCGGAAGTCGGACGAAACTCCCGATATACCCAGAACGCCGCACTGCTTATTGAGGTAGGTGACCATATCGGCGGCGTTGAGGCCCTTTTTGCGGGCGAGGAGTTCAACGGCAGACGCGTCGATACAGCCAGAACGGGTGCCCATGAGAACGCCGTCGAGCGGGGTGAAGCCCATGGAGGTATCTACGCAGACGCCGCCGTCCACAGCCGTGATGGACGAACCGTTGCCGAGGTGGCAGGTGACGGTTTTAAGCTCGCTGACATCCTTGCCGAGGTATTTTGCCGCCTCCTGCGATACAAACTTATGCGACGTGCCGTGCGCGCCGTATTTGCGGACGCTGTAGTCCTTGTAATCTTCGTACTTGATGCCGTACATAAACGCCTTGGGAGGCATTGTCTGGTGGAAAGAGGTATCGAAAACGAGCACCATGGGGGTATGGGGCATTACCTCTATGCAGGCCTTGACGCCCGTTGCGGCCGCGGGATTGTGCAGGGGGCCGAGTTCGAAGGTCTTTTCGAGCGTTTTGAGCACTTCATCATCAACGAGCGTGGGCTTTTTGAAATATTCGCCCGAAGCGACTACGCGGTGGCCGACGGCGCCAATCTCTTCCATCGACTTGATGACGCCGATTTCACCGTCGGTGAGAGCGTGAAGGACGAGTTCGATTGCCACCTTATGGTTGGGCATATCCTGTTCGTAAACCTTTTCGTGACCGTTGCCTTTAGCCTTGAGCACAGAACCCTTTATACCTATTCTTTCAACATTGCCTTTGGCGAGCACGCCCTCGGTTTCCATGTCGATGAGCTGATATTTGAGCGACGAACTGCCTGCGTTTACAACTAATATCTTCATTTAAACTATTATTCTCCTAAATTTTCTCTCTAAAATAATTCTACCGCCACCCTACGGCGAACAGAAACGAGCAGTGCAAGGCGAACGCGGCGGCGTGTCGCCGCTGCCGTACTCCGCAATTGACCATTACACATTCCACCACATATCTTGCGGCCAGCATATAAAAGCGCCACAGTTATGCGACGCTTATATTGTGCAAAAATTACTCGGCTTGCAATGCCGTAACCGCCACCGTCGCCACAATATCTTCGACATTGCAACCGCGGGACAGGTCGTTCAAAGGCTTTGCAAAGCCCTGGCAGACGGGGCCTATGGCCATGTAGCCGCCGAAACGCTGGGCGATTTTATAGCCGATGTTGCCGGCGTTGATGTTGGGGAATATGAATACGTTTGCGTGGCCCGCAACGCTTGAGCCGGGAGCCTTGAGCTGGCCGACTTCGGGAGCTACTGCCGCGTCGAACTGGAATTCGCCGTCCAATGCAAGGTCGGGAGCCATCTCTTTTGCGAGCGCGGTGGCCTCCTGAACCTTGGGTACAGATTTGAAGAATTTATCGTCGTTGCCGCTGCCCTTCGTGGAGAACGAAAGCATTGCAACCCTGGGCTCGATGCCAGCAATGGCCTTTGCCGTCTTGGCGGAGGATACCGCAATGTCGGCAAGCTGTTCGGCCGTGGGCTCGATATTTATGGCGCAGTCGGCAAATACAGCAACGCCGTCGGGGTTGTAGGGATTTTTGGACCCTTCGGGAGCGATCATGATGAAACAGCTGGAGACCGTTTTGATGCCGGGAGCCGTTTTAACTACCTGAAGACCGGGGCGGAGCGTATTTGCCGTGGAATGGCACGCACCCGAAACATAGCCGTCGACGTCGCCCGCCTTGAGCATGAGCGCGCCGAACATCGTTCTGTCCTTGGCCTGTTTTGCGGCCTCTTCCTCCGTCATGCCCTTGGCCTTCCTGGCCTCGTATAATATCTTGGCGTATTCGGCAGTCTTGTCCGAGGTGAGGGGATCGATGAGCGTTATGCCCGTGAGGTCGACTTCGGGAGCGACCTTTTTGCACTCTTCCTCGTTGCCGATAAGTACGATTTTGGCTATACCCTGCTTTGTAATTTCAGCCGCCGCCTGAACGACGCGCTTATCCTCGCCCTCGCAGAGGACTATCGTCTTGTTGAGCTTTGCGGCCTTGGCCTTGATTTCATCAAGTAACGACATATTTATTTCTCCTTAAAACACTTTATTTATGCGCCGCAAAAGTGTATAATGATAGCGGCGACTTAATTTAACGCTAATATTATATAATAAAATTTGGCGATTGTAAAGGCAATAATGAAAATTTGTGCAATAATTTGTGAATTCAATCCATTCCACAACGGACACAAGTACCTTATAGAGAGAGTGAGGCAATCGGGCGGGTACGACGGCGTGCTTTGCATAATGAGCGGGCACTTCACCCAGCGGGGCGATATGGCCATACTTGACAAGTTTACCCGCGCCCGCCACGCGGTGCCGGGCGGTGCCGACTGCGTCATAGAGTTGCCCGCGCCCTTTGCAGTGGCGCCGGCGCCAGTGTTTGCGGGCGGAGCGGTAAAGTTGGCCGCCTCTATTCCCGACGTATGCGCACTGGCCTTCGGGTGCGAGGAGGTTTTGGACTTTAAGGGCATTGCGCGCGCAGTTGCCGGCGAGGACGGGCGGTTCAAGAACGAGTTAAGCCGCGGACTGGATAACGGAGACAGCTACGCAAAAAGCTACGCCGCCGCGCTTGAGAGCGTGTGCGGAACGGCAATTTCTTCGCCCAACAACATACTGGCGCTGGAGTATGCTAAGGCCATTTTAAAGTACCGCCCGGATATGGCGATTATGCCTGTAAAGCGTGAGGGCGCGGGGTATAACGACGACACATTGGGCGGCACATATGCCTCGGCGAGCGCCATTCGAGCACATCTCGGCGAGGCTGAAATCGGGCAGTTTGTACCCCCCTTCGTAGCCGTCGATCTGGCGTCGCTTAGCGACTCGGACGGGCGCTGGGAGGCCATAGTAAAATATGCGTTGTGCTCGGCCCCAGTCGACCGGTTTGAGAAGTTATACGGCGGCGGCGAGGGGCTGGGCAACAGACTGAAGGGGCTTGAGCGCCTGCCGCTTGAAGAGATAATTGCGCAGGCGACGACAAAGCGGTACCCCTCCGCACGCATACGCAGGGTGCTTACAGCCAACGCGCTCAATTTTACGGCGACTGACGGCAATGCGTACCTTAAAAAGGCGGGATATTTAAAGCCCCTGGCCGTGCGGGCGGATATGGCAAACGAGTTTTTGAAGGCGCTGTCCGTCTCCCCCTTCCCCCTGGTCATCACCGGCCGCGACGTGGAAAAGCTTAAAGGGCCCAACGCCGCGCTCTATGCTTCAAGCCGCTTTGCCGACGACGTATGGTGCGCGGCATCGGACAGGGATATCTACGACTGTACGATAGTTAAAGTCTAACTGTATAGGATATAAGGAAAGTATACGGACAAATTAGAGGCCGCGCAGACAAAGATGTCTGCGCGGCCTCTGAACAATTTAGCGATCACATAATTTTAAAATAGTTTAAAGTTTTTGTTATGCCCTGTCTGAAAGGCGTGTCAGGGCGCCAACCTATCGCCTGCGTAAGGCTTGAAATATCTGGGTCGAGGCTGACTGCAGGCTGATTTGAAGGCGGGGCGAACTGGCAGACAGCTTCTTTGCCGTATACTTCTTTCAGCTCAATAATGAAATCTTTTAAGGGACGGGTGTCCTCCGAGGCGACGTTGTATACGCCCTCAGACACATCTTTTTCTCCCAGCAGATAGAAGATTTTCCCTGCGTCACCTTCATAAAGATAGTTCCACATCTGCGTTGCGGCAGAGAACTGCGCGGGTTGACCGGAAGCGAACTGGCGAAGGGCGTATTTAATCATTGTGTTTTCGCCATCGTGTTCGCCGTAGACGCTGAATATTCTCGTCCACACGCACTTCATACCAAACTTCTGACACAGCTTTTCACCCAGCTTGCCCGCGGTGTACTTGGCTATGCCGTATGATGTGACGGGCTGAACGCACGTGTCGGAATATATTTTGCCTGTGCAAATGCCGTATTCTGCCTGCGAGCCCGCGCCGACGAACATTTTACAGCCGCACCTGCGCGCAAGCTCTATTGCGTCCAACGTGTACTCCACATTTTTCAAATGGATGCGCGGATCGTCGCGGTTTTCCTTGGAGGTGCCCGCCCACGCGAAGTGGTAGAACACGTCCGCAACGCCGCTTATACTGAGCTCCTTTAACTTGTCGAGGTCGCACTGCACAACTTTAACAAGTTCATGCGAAGGTATGCGCCCGCCCTTATCCGAGCCGTTACGCGCTATGGCAACAACTTCCACACCGTTGGCTATACAATTTTTGATGAGCGCGCCTCCCAGCATGCTGGTTGCGCCCGTCACTATTACTCTTTTCATCACTTTTCCTCTATAGGGTCAATGAACATATTGCCCAAAAACTCGTCGCGGGGCAGGAAGGGCGCCAAATCCTCCAATGGCGGCGACACCAACGTGCCGTCCGCAAGGCGCTTTGTACTGCTCTTGGGCTCCCAGACCTGAGATGTATCAGTGAAAATTTCGCATATGGCGCAGCCTTCGACCAACAGCACCTTATCGACGACCTCCATCATCTCGTTATTGCTGTGCGCGCAGAAATAGGGATAGCCAAAGGCGGCGGCGATCTTTGAATAATCGGGGAAGGACAGATCGCCCGATTCCTCGCCTATACCCACCTTTTTGTGTTGAGAAAAGAGGTTGTTCTGCGTTATGCGTATCGAGTGATAGCCCTGATTGTTTATTAAAAAGATTTTGATGGGCAGTTTATTTGTGATTATGGTCTGCAGCTCCTGCAGGTTCATCATAATCGACCCGTCGCCTTCGAGGCAGATTGTAGTGCGACGGCCGCCGGCATAACACAGCCCTATCGCCGCAGGCAGGCCATAGCCCATGCTGGCGACGGCATTATTTATGATGAAGCGCGTACCCTCTTTTATGACATAAGCCTGGTGGCCCGCCACGCAGCAGGCGCCGTTGGAGACGGCGGTCAGACTGTTTTCGGGAAGCCGCGAACTTAAATAATCGATAAATGCGTATACGTTGGCGTACCCCTCCGCTCCCTGCTTATGCCTGGACAGACAGACGGGGTATTTTGACTTCCAATTGAGGCAGGCATCCGTCCAGACTTTATTTGCAAAAACGGGCGTTGAAATATCACCCAATTTTTTATCGAGCGCGGTTAAAAAGTCCTTTGCGTCCGCCCATACGGGCAGGTCGACGTGGATGGTGTGTTTTTTCATCTCAGCGCGGTCTATATCCACCATGATGACCTTGGCCGCACGTGCCCATGTGGAGAAGCTGTAGCCCGTCTGACGGATGGATATGCGCGTGCCAATGGCCAGGACAAGGTCGCTGTTCTGCACGGCGAAATTTCCCGCCCGATCGCCCATATTGCCGCCTCTGCCGACGTATAACGGGTCGTCGGAGGCAATCAGATCAATGCTGTTCCAGTAGGTAACGACGGGCACGCCGAGCTTGCGGATGACCTTGCAGAACTCATCATAACCGCCCGACAGTCTTATTCCGCCGCCCGCATATATTACGGGGCGTTCGGCGGCCTTAAGCAGCCCTATCACCTCATCAATGGTATGTTCATTGACTTCGGGGGGAAGCTCCTTATCGTCCTCCGCTGGGTCGTAACCCCTCAAATCGTCTGTTTGGATATATCCGCCCTGAAAGTTGACGGGGATATCCACCCACACGGGGCCGGGGCGGCCGGTTGTTGCGAGGTGCCACGCTTTTTCCAAAATATATCGGATATCATCGGGGTTTTCCACCATGACGGCGTATTTTGTCATGGGGGAAACACTCTTTACAATGCCATACTCCTGATCGCCGACGGCGCGCAAAGGGAGTCCTTCCGTAAAGCGGCCTGCATAGCGGGCGGTGGTATCGTAGCGCACCTGGCCGCTTACTATGAACATCGGAATCGAATCGAGCCAGCCGCCGAGCACGCCCGTTATGGCGTTTGTGCCGCCCGGTCCTGTAGTCACGCAGACGGCGGCGATTTTATTCTCTAAGCGAGCATAGGCCTCCGCCGCAATGGCGCAGGCCTGTTCGTGATGATTATATACTACTTTGAGCTCTTCCCTGTGTCCCAGGGCGTCGTTGAGGTGCATGGCACCTCCCCCCACCACGCTGAAACAGTGGGTCACACCCTTTGATATGAGAAAATCAGCGACATAATCGGCAAGTCTTTGTTTCATAAACACCCCTTACGCATTGCAGGCCGCAATGATTACATTGGCCATATAGTCGATCATATCGTCGGTCATGCCGGGATATACGCCCACCCAGAAGGTGTTGTTCATTATGAAATCTGTCGCCGAAAGGTCGCCCGCTACCCTGTAGGCATCAGTGCCGCGGATGGGGTCGAAACAGGGGTGCTTTATAAGGTTGCCGCTGAACAGAAGGCGGGTCTGCACGTTGTGCGCTTCGACATACTTTGTGACCTCGTTCCTGTTAAGGCCGCTTTCGGGTCGGATGGAAATGAGAAAACCGAACCACGAGGGATTGCTGCCTTCGGCGGGCTCAGGCAGAATCACCTTATCTTCCAAACACTCAAGCGCCTTGTGAAGCCTCGCCCAATTGTGGCGGCGGCGTTCGATGAACGACGGGAACTTTTTGAGCTGTTCGCAACCTATTGCCGCCTGCATATCCGTGACCTTTAAGTTATAGCCGAAATGGCTGTAGACATACTTGTGGTCGTAACCCGCGGGCAGTTCGCCGTACTGACCGTCGAAGCGGTGGCCGCAGAAATTGTCGCGGCCCGAAGGGCAGATGCAGTCCCTGCCCCAGTCTCTGTAGGAGAGAATGAGTCTGTTGAGTTTGGGGTCGTTGGTGTACACGCAGCCGCCCTCCCCCATGGTCATGTGGTGGGGAGGATAGAAGCTGGATGTTCCTATATCGCCCCAGGTGCCCGTATACTTTGTTACGCCGTCTATGGTATATTCCGAGCCCAAGGCATCGCAGTTATCCTCTACAAGCCAAAGGTTGTGCTTATCGCAGAACGCCTTTACAGCCTTTAAATCAAAGGGATTGCCCAAGGTGTGCGCCACCATTACGGCCTTGGTCTTTTCCGAGAGCGCACCTTCGAGCTTGGATACGTCTATGTTATACTGAGGAACGGACACATCGACAAAGACGGGCACGGCGCCGTACTGAAGTATGGGCGTGACCGTTGTGGGGAAGCCGCAGGCTACTGTTATGACCTCATCGCCGCGCTTTATGCGGCGTTCGCCGAGTTCGGGGGCAGTGAGGACCGAAAAGGCAATTAAATTTGCCGATGAACCGCTGTTGACGAGGTGGGCGTACTTTACGCCTATCCACTGCGCAAACTCCCTTTCGAACTGCTCTGCAAAGCGACCCGTCGTCAGCCAGAAATCAAGGGCGGCGTCGGTAAGCGCCATCATCTCCCTTTCGTCGTACACCCTGGCGGCGTAAGTTATTCTGTCGCCCTCCCTGAAGGGCTCGCTCTTTTGCTTAAAGGCGCGGTAGTATTCGGCGACTAACGCCTTTATCTGCTCCCTCGCCTGCTGTTCGGTTTTATCTTCAAACATTATCGTTGTCTCCTTTATTGTCTTCGCCCGAAGAATCTGAATTGTCAACCTCTTGCGCTGCGACTTCCGCCTGCACATCTTTGCGCTTGAGTTTATTTTTTACCGACCCCATAACATTTTTGGCTGTGTCGATAAAAAATCTGTCCCTGAACACTAAAAGCATTGCAAAGTAAACTATTACCCCTACCGCCGTTATGAGTATAAACGTCCATATGGAGTAACCAAGATACATCTGCATAAAGAATATGGGAACAAACATGACTGCCGCCGCAGCGATATATTTCCAGCCCGAAATGAGCACTTTTTTAAGCGAAAGGAATTTGTGTCTCCAGGCAAATATGGCGAGGACGGTAGTTACAAGCACTTCGCAGCCGGCGGTTGCTATCGCCGCACCTGTGGCGCCGAGGACGGGAATCAAAAAATAATTCAATAAAATATTTACGCCCGCAGCGCATAAAGTGGCGATCGTTGGGTACTTTTCTTTGCCTATTGCGATGAACAGCTGATCGCCGAACACGACGCCGAAGCCGCTTACGACGAAGCGCACGGACATAATTTTCATCAAAAGAGGCACTTCGGCATAGCCGTCGCCTAAAAACCAGCTGCTCAGATTTTCCGACAGAACGGCAAAGCCGACGATGAGCGGCACGCCTATCATCCACACATAGTTGCAGGCAAAATACAGGTGTTTATCAAGATTGTCCTTATCCCCCGCCTGATAGTCGTGCGCATTGCGCGAAATCATCACCGAAGATATGACCGTAACGAGCAAAAGCGCTACGCTGTTTAACTTATATGCCTGCTCATAACAGCCGTTTTCGTAGTCGGGATTGGCCGCCAGAAGACCTATCATCGTCTTGTCGAAAACAGAATATATGGTAACTGCGAGCGTAGGCAAGAATATTAAAAAGGCGGGCTTTATGTGCCGCAATAATTTTAACTCCGACGGCCTTACAAACGAAATCCGCCGCACGACAGCCGGCCACATTATAAGATTTGCACCCAATGTGGACGCCGATATAAGCAGCGCATACACCCACAGATCGCCCTCGTCCTTTACAAACACAAATATGCAGACGAGCGCCGCAACCTTCATCACAATGGTGCGCATTGCAATAGCGCGGAAATCTTCGTCGCCGCGGAAGAGAAACTGTATATCAAACGGAACGGCTATTACCTGGATGGATAAAATTAAAATGAGATAATTATAGTTTTCGCCGAAGCCCACGGTGAATGTAATGGCGTAAAGCACGGCGAGCGCCGCAATTGTAGTGACGCTCTTGACCACAAACAGCTCCCAGAATACGCGGCTCTTGTTTTGTTTATCATCCTGATAACGCGCGATCTGCCTTTGGCCGTATACATCAAAGCCCATATTTGCAAACAGCGTAAAATACGTGATAATTGACGAAGCATAACTGTACTGGCCGTTGCCAACCTCGTGTAATACCCTGGCAAGATATGGTGTTGTGATGAGGGGAATGACGAGTATGAGAATCTGCCCTATGAAGTTATATATAAAATTTGATTTAAGTCCCCGCTTTTTGGGAGGGGGATCTTTTACTTCAGTCTGAGAAAGCTGCATATCTCCTTATCCATTTCCTGAGGGATATTACGGGGGCAATCAAAATATACTCTCGTCCACCCTACCGTCTTTTGTATTGTTTCGGCAATGTGCCAGCGGGGCGTCCAGCCGAACACTTTTTTTATTTTGCCGTTGTCCAGCTTTAAAAACGCCGCCTCATGCGGGCCGCCGTCGTGTATGTTAATCCACTCAGCGCCGTCTCCCCACGCATTGCAGAACATGGTGACAAGCTCGCCCGTATTCACGCAGTCGCAGTCGTCCGGACCGACGTTGTACCACCCCTCATATTTTATGTCTTCGTACTGCCTTTGAGCGATTTCCAGATAGACAAAAAGCGGCTCCAGGACGTGCTGGAAGGGGCGTGTCGAATAGGGATTGCGAACGACTATCTTTTCACCCTTTTCCACCGCACGGACACAGTCTGGAATTATTCTGTCCTCGGCAAAGTCGCCGCCGCCTATGACGTTACCTGCGCGCGCAGTAGATATTGCACATCTGCCGTCTTGGAAAAAGGATTTTTTATAGCTGTGGGTCACCAACTCACTGCACGACTTTGAATTGCTGTATGGATCGTAGCCGTCCAGCGGCTCATCCTCTTTAAAGGGATGGTCGGGGATATCGTCATTTAAATATACCTTGTCGGTTGTAACATTTAAAAAGCTCTTTACGCTGTCGCTTAAACGCACGCACTCAAGAATATTGACCGTACCCATTACATTTGTCCCATAGGTATAGCGGGGCTCACGGTAGGACGCCCTGACTATGGGCTGAGCCGCAAGATGAAGGACTATTTCGGGCTTGAACTCATCGAAAACGTCTTTAAGTCTATCATAGTCGCGTATGTCGCCTATGACAGATGTAATGTTCCCCTCTATTCCCGAAAGTTCAAACAGATTGGGATTTGTGGGCGGCTCCAGCGCATATCCGCACACGACTGCGCCCGCATTTATGAGTATCTTGCACAGCCACGAGCCCTTAAAACCCGTATGGCCCGTGACGAGCACGCGTTTATTTTTGTAAAAAGACAGATTGACCATAATTATTTGTTCCAGACCATCCAGGGAGCGTTATTCGTGGCGATAAGTTTTTCCAGCATATCCATTTCGCGTTTGGTGTCCATACACTGCCAGAAACCCTTGTGACTGTAACTCATCAGCTGACCCTCCGCGGCGAGTTTTTTCAGCGGCTCCTTTTCAAACACAGTGCCGTCGCCCTCAATATAGTCAAAAATCTTAGGTTCAAGCACCATATATCCCGCGTTTATGGGCACGCCGTCAAGCGCGCTCTTTTCGCGGAAAGAGTGCACGGCGTTATCTCCGCCGATGTCCAGCACGCCCTTCTGCTGTTCAAGCAAAACAGATGTAAGCGTGGCTATTTTTCCGTGAGATTTGTGATATTTTACAAGTTCGGATATATTTACATCGCACACGCCGTCGCCATAGGTCATCATAAAAGTCTCGTCGCCTATATACTTTTGCACGCGCTTTATTCTGCCGCCCGTCATAGTGTTGAGGCCGGTATCCACAACTGTGACCTTCCAAGGCTCGCAGTAGCGGTCGTGGATGATCATATCGTTGTTGCCTTTAGTAAAATCGAACGTAACATCGCTGTTATGCAGATAGTAGTCGGCGAACCACTCCTTTATTACGTGCTGTTTATAGCCCGCGCAGATTATAAATTCGTTGAAGCCATAGTAGGAATACTCCTTCATAATGTGCCATAAGATGGGCTTGCCGCCGATCTCTATCATGGGCTTGGGTTTGAACTGGCTCTCTTCGGATATACGGGTTCCGAATCCCCCGGCTAATAGTACTACTTTCATTCTTGGCTACCGTTAATAAATATTGATCTCTTCATACTTCTTGTCAGCTTAAGAAGCCATTTTGGAATGAGCAATGCAACATACAGCTGAAGGAGGTTGCATGCCCTCATCTTATTGAAATAGAACTTGTATTTTTTATACAGGGCATAATCAAAATTGTCGTGCGTTTTCCAGCGGAGAAGATTTGAAAATGTCAGAAACCCCGTGTACTTATTCGCCGTGGAAATTATGAACTGCCTGTCTTTATCGTCGAGTCTGTCATCGCTTATGAGATAGACACTCTCATAGAAGTTCTTTGTCCATATCTGCATCGCCTGATGATTTAAAAACCACCCCGCGGCCTTTTTACAGATGTTGTGATTCATGCTGCAGAGCCCTGCGGTATAAAAGGGGCCCTGAGCATATTCGGCCAAAGACGACGGATAGATAAAGCCCTTGCCGTCATACTTTTCAACCATCTTGTCCACGTCGATGCGGTCGATCAGATCCCTGTGTATGACAGAACCGCCATAGAGCGCCAGATACCAATAATTTTCCCTCATGTAATCGGGAAGGGAGTTAGATTCACGGTCAGTTTTTATATGTTTTTTATAAAAATCTTCGTATTCGTCGATGACGAGATTGTATACTGTAATTATCTCGTACCTTTTATCCAGACATTCAAGCAGTTGCAACACATTGTCAATACGCATCACCCAGCCGTCGCCTGCAAGCATGACATAGTCGCCCGTACTGTTTTTAAGCGCAAGCAAAGTTTTTTCATCAACGCAGACGCAACTGTCGTATCTGTGATACAGAAGCTTTTTATTGTAATACTTGTTTGATGTGATTAAATTTTTGGTATCGTCGTTATCGCTGCTGTCGTGCACGGACAGGACAAAATCGAGCGAAGCAAAATAATTTTCGTACTCGCCCAGCATATATTCTATTAATTGAGGGTGATTATAAGTCACCAACACTATCTCAAACAAGGCGCACCTCAGAATAATTTACCGATATAAACGGCTACCGCCACCATAATAAGCGCAGGGTATACGGCCACAGTTTACATTAATTACACAATTTTAGTATAACACAACATTAAGGCGTTAGCAATCTAAAAAACACAAAAACAAATTTTTTGCTCTCTATTTTATCGGGACATCAGTAGATGCGGGGCGCACGCGATTGCGGGTGCCCCGCATATTTATTTTTTATTCTTTATCTTTAATACGACCAGGTCGTCGCAGGAGGGTGAGTACACTACCTGCACTTCATTATCGAAATAATCTTTTGAATATCCGTAATGTTTGCTTATCATTGTAATCTTTGAATCGCCGTATCTGAATTTAACGCCTATTCTATGCATACTCCTCGGTATGGACGAAGTTTCAAAGGGAACGACTGTAATGATTTTTGCGTCATCGGCGGAAAGACACCGCATTATACCCTTTTTTATGACTGTGTGCTCGCGGAGATATACAACGAGAGTTGGCGAAAGAGCCGCGAGAAATATCGCCGTCGCTATGGCGTAAATTATAAACTGACCGATAAACTCGTCGTAGGGCATTGTGTAAAGTTGACCGATACTTACAGCAACAAAGCAAAGAACCCATATTACGACACAGCTAAATATGACTATGTACACAATTTTAGGATTTTTTATGCCGTATTTAAAGCTTGCAATTGTTTTGTCATAGCTCACATCAACCATTTGATACCACACTTATCCTTTTGCAAAATTATAGCACTGCTATGCAGATAAGTCAATACGCAAAATCCCCCGCGGCGCGCGTGACTGCGGGCGCCGCGGGGGCTGATTAATTTTTAACCAATCTCCTCCCTTATTCTGCCGAGGGCGGATTTTTCGAGGCGTGAGACCTGGGCCTGAGAGATTCCTACCTCGGAGGATATCTCAGTCTGGGTCTTGCCTTCGAAGTAGCGCAAAAGCACTATACTCTTCTCGCGCTCGTCGAGTTTGGCTATGGCCTCGTACAGCGCGGCGCGCTCCGTCCACACCTCATCGTTGTTCTTTTTATCGAAGATCTGGTCGACGAGCAGCAGCTCGTCCCCCGACTTGTTGTAGACGGGGTCGTACAGCGACACGGGGTCGGAAATGGCGTCCAGAGCGTAGGCCACTTCGGACACGGCAATGTTCATCTTCTCGGCAATTTTGTCGTAGGTTACGTTGTCGTCCTCGGTTTCCAGCTGTTCGCGCACCTTTAAGATACGGTAGGCAGTATCCCTTATCGAACGCGATACGCGCAGGGAATTTCCGTCGCGCAGATAGCGCTTTATCTCGCCGATGATCAACGGGACGGCATAGGTGGAAAATTTTACCCCGACGGAGAGGTCAAAGTTGTCGATGGCCTTTATCAGTCCCACGCACCCGGCCTGGAACACGTCGTCGGCGTTGGCGTTCTTTGACCAGAACCTGCGCACAAGCGACAATACCAGGCGCATATTGCCCACTATAAACTGCTCGCGCGCCTTTTCGTCCCCTGCCTTGAGGCGACGCATGAGTTCGTCCTGCTCCTTGTGGGACAGCTTTGGCAGGCCGGACGTGTCGACGCCGCAGATTACTACCTTTGATAACATAAATCACACCTCCGTAATATATGTAAGCAAAGATAGTAAAGTGAAATACGCAACTATGTTGCGTGTGAAATACACTTTGTGTGTGAAATGCGCCATAAGCATAATATATTGACAAGCTATTTAAGTGGCGCGTGAAATGCAACCTGACGGTTGCGTTGCGGTTGACGACTATTATTTATAATTTTAACCATAACGCGCGGCGCAGCCGCGTATTTCACAGACGCAAGGCGTCTATTTCACGACGGTTTACCGCCATTTCACGCACGGCGCAGCCGTGCATTTCACATCCGAACGCAGTAAGGACACATTTAAATTTTCCTAGATATATCCTTTTTAAGTTTTATTATTATCTTTTTTTCGAGGCGGGATATGTAGCTTTGGGATATGCCCAACACATCGGCCACGTCCTTCTGGGTCATCTCCTCTCCGCCGTCCAGGCCGAAGCGCATACGCATTATCTTCTGCTCGCGCGGGGTGAGGCGGGAGAGCGATGCCTTTAAAAGTTCGCGTTCCACCCCTCCCTCTATGTCCGAATAGACCGCGTCGGCGTCGGTACCCATTACATCGGAGAGCAGAAGTTCGTTGCCCTCCCAGTCGGTGTTGAGGGGCTCGTCGAAGGACACCTCCTGACGCAGGCGGGACATACGGCGCAGATACATCAGAATTTCGTTTTCAATGCAACGCGAGGCATATGTGGCGAGCTTTATGTTTTTATCCGAGCGGAACGAGTTTATGGCCTTGATGAGGCCGATCGTACCGACGGACACCAGATCGTCGCCGTCCACGCCCGAACCTTCGAACTTTTTGGCTATGTACACGACGAGGCGCAGGTTGTGTTCCACAAGCTCATTGCGGGCCTTGCCGTCGCCGCCTTCAAGCTGTTCGATGGCCTCCCTCTCCTCCTCGCCCGAAAGGGGCAGGGGCAGGGCCTCGGTGCCGCATATGTAGTCGAGAGTGTTTTCGCCGAAGAGCGAGCGCAGTATGCGCTTTATTATGTTGAGCATAAATTTTCCTCCGCCAGATCGGGGTGAAGAACGACGCTGCCGCCTTTTCCTCCGGCAACGCAGAACAGCACGCCCCGCAGTGTAATTACTTTTTCTCCGTAGTCAATCTCAACTTTATCGGCGGTGAATACGGGCAGTTTTTTATCGCCTGCCACAGTATGTACGGTTACAAATGTTTTTATTCGCTCTGGCTCCACAAGAATTTTTGCGTTGTTCGAAGGGATGACGCTGACTGGAGCGCCAAAGTGGTAGACCTTATTGCCGCTATCGAAGAACGCGGGAAGCTTTACGCTCGATTGACCCACATATATGCGGCAATTAACGGCAATTTTGCTGTTTGTCTTGACGAAGCGGCGGGATATCTTTTTTGCCGCAAAGACAAGGCACAGCGCGCCGAACATAGGTATGCCTATGGGCACGGACGACAGGATTACGCCGCCGCCCGACGTGTAATTGATATCCGCCAACGAAAAGACGGCCATAAGCGCGCCGCCCAGCGCAAACGTGAGCGCGGTGAACACGGCGGCAAATTTAATATAGCCCCTTACGCCAGAAAAGCGCCCGGCGACGAGGCACAGCGCCCCGCCCGAAAGAAGCTTTACGGCCACCGCCGCAACGCCCGTGAGGCCGAACAGCGGAAAGAGCACCGCGAAGCTTGCGCCGAGGGCAGAAGCGAGCATTATCCGCCACGCGCCCGCGCGGTTTTTGCAGGCCGCCTTGGCCGCATACAGCAGGCAGAAGTCCATGCAGAAATTTTCGGCCAGGGCGTATTCTACGTACACCTCCATTGCGAGAGGTATTATATATCT
>DVNU01000031.1 GCA_018714165.1 Candidatus Coproplasma excrementipullorum
GAAAGGTGTAATCGCCCGCGAAGAAGCCGTCGTCCCGCATAAAGTGTTTGAAGATATAGACGTTGTTGAAGGGTGTTTTGAATGGCGGGGGATCGGCGTCGTCATCGCAGCGGGCGATGTACTCCTCCGCCCGCCGCTCAAAGCGCACGCACACGCCCGAAGACGGAGTACGCAGAATTGCCTCCGCCTCGCTCTTATACGTGCGGCGGGCGATTTTAGCCAGCCACAGCGGCACAGAGGCGTATACCGAAAGGCGTTCATCGGCCTGCACGGGCAGCGCAGGCACCTTATAGGAGCGCAAAAAGGCGTTCACAAAGCCCGCCGCGCCGCCCTTGCCCAACTTTTTGACAAGTTCTACAGCGCTATCCACAACGGTGTAGTCGTGCAGACGCATGTATTCGAGAATATACAGCGCAATCTTCAAGACCAGCCGCACCGCTGCCTTTGGCGTTTTATGCGCGTTTGCGGAAATTATGTAGTTCAAATATATGTCCCGCTCCAACACGCCATAACATATGGCAACCGTGCGGTTTTTGTTCGATGGCTCTACCTGGCTTTCGGCGATTGCCTGTTTTAAATATTTGCCCCCCGAATATACCTTGGTGAGCACTATGTAGGGATCGACGAGGGGGTTAGTCAAGGATGTCGCCCGCCTTTATTTTTCTGCCGTTTACGAGGTCGGCGGCCGAAAGGGGCCTGCCGCCCGCAAACTGCGCCTGCAGGATGTTTATGGCGCCGTCTGCGCACCTTACAACAATGCCCTTTTTATCGGCCGAGAGCACCTCGCCGACCGACCCCAAAAACTCGCCGGACAGCAATTGAGCCCTGTATATATTGAGCTGAACGCCGTTTAAATAGCAAAAGGCCAACGGCTGGGGGCTCATGGCGTTGATGAGGCACACGCAGTCGGCCGCGCACTCAAAATTGAGGCGCGCGTCCTCCTTTTTTATCTTTTTGCAGTATGTGGCGGCGCTATCGTCCTGCATGAGAACCTGGGGATGGCCCTGTTCGATGTAGCCGATTGCCTCTAAAGCGGCCTCCGCGGAGAGACGTGACAGCTCTTCGGAAAGTTCGCCATACGTTTTACCGACCGCTTTGCAGCGCTTGACGAGCAACATATCGCCGCTGTCGAGCGCCTCTTCGGTGCGCATTACGGTCACGCCCGTGTACTCTTCCCCCGCAAGTATGGCCGACTGAATTGGACTTGCGCCCCTGAATTTGGGCAGGAGCGAGGCGTGCAGGTTCCACACGCCGAGGGGGAAGGAGAGCAGAATTTCTTTAGAGAGAATCTGCCCATAGGCGCAGGTTATCATCACATCGCCGCCGAGGGCCTTGACCTCCTGCACATGCGCGCGGATTTTGGGGAAGTCGAGCACGGGTATGCCCGCCTCCAGCGCAAACTGCTTTACGGGCGTGGGGGTGAGTATTCTTTTTCTGCCGACGGGTTTGTCGGGCTGGGTGATTACGCCGACTACCTCTCCCCTCTGGCACAGCGCCTTCAGCGCGGGGAGGGCGTATTCGGGCGAACCCGCAAAGACTATTTTCATAATTTTACTCCTCTTCGGGGGGTAAATCGTAGACCTCGGAAGCGATATCTGTGTATATCTTGCCGTCTAGGTGGTCGAGCTCGTGGCAGACGGCGCGGGCGAAAAAGCCTTCGGCCGTAAGTTTGTGCTTGCGGCCCGTGCGGTCGCGGTATTCGGCCTTGACCTTGTAGGGACGGGTGACTGTACCCTGCTTGCCCTTAACGGAAAGGCACCCTTCGGGCCCCGTCTGCTCGCCCTTGACGGACAATATTACGGGGTTAATCATCTCGAAGAACCCCTCCTCCACGTCGACGACGACTGCGCGGACGGGCACGCCTATCTGGGGCGCGGCGAGCCCGGCACCGCTTTCGGCGCGGACGGTCTGCTTTAAATCGTCCATAAGAATGCCGAGCTCGGCATCAAATTTTTTTACTTCGGCGCACTTTTTTCTTAAAACTTCGTCGCCGATCTGGACAACATATCTTACCATATATACCTCTTTAATGAATTGCAAACTTCGTTTGCATGAATTGAACGCTATGCGTTCATGAATTGGCTTCGCCATTAATTCTCGGCCGCATAAACGGCCTCCATTATGGTGTAAATTTTTAAAATGAATATGCTTTGGCTTGAAAACGCTTTCATAAAAGCGTCAGCTGAGGTTGGCCGGATTTTCTTCCACATACGCCAACGCGTCAGCCGTGGAGGAACGCACGGCTATATCATAAATGCACGGCAGAAGCTTGCCCGACTTTAAGCGCATGAGCACCTGGTAGCGCACCTTGCCCTGAATCTTCTTTATGGGTGAGTGCATCTTGTTGAAGAAGATGAATTCGTCCTCATCGGACTGTTTAAGCGCGTCTATGGCGAAGTAGACCTCTTTAAGCACTTCGAGCGCCGCCCTGTCCTCCTCCGCCGTGACCATTACGCGGCAGATGAGCGAGTACGGCGGAAAGCCCGTGGCCTTGCGGATTTTTACCTCGTTTTCAAAAAAGCCCTTATAGTCGTAATTTACGGCGTAGCGCAGGATATAATTTTCGGGCGAGTATGTCTGAAGCACCACCTTGCCCTTTTCGTCCGCGCGGCCGCTGCGGCCCGCAACCTGGGTTATGAGCTGAAAGGTGCGCTCGCCGCTGCGGTAGTCTGCAAAATGCAGGCTCATATCGGCGTCGAGTATGCCGACTAAAGTAACGGACGGGAAGTCGTGCCCCTTGGCTATCATCTGCGTGCCGACGAGAATGTCCGCCTCGCGCCTGCCGAAGGACGAAAGAATTTTATAGTGGCCGTCCTTGCCGGACACGGTGTCGTTATCCATTCGGAGAATTCTCGCCTTGGGGAAGAGCTCCCTCAGATCGGAGACCACCCTCTGCGTGCCCGTGCCGCCGTAGCGCAGATGCACGCCGCCGCACTGCGGACAGGCCGAAAGCATATGGTACTTTGCGCCGCAGTAGTGGCACTTTAAACAGTTCTCCTCCGAGTGGTATGTGAGGGAGACGTCGCAATTTTCGCACTTGGCAACATAGCCGCAGTCCTGGCAGATGACCGTTTTGGCATAGCCGCGGCGGTTTAAAAAGATTATGGCCTGATTGCCCTGGGAGAGCGTTTGAGCAAGCTCCTCGCGCAGGGCCCTGGAGAAGGCCGAGGCATTGCCGCGCTTTACCTCCTCGCGCATATCGGCGATGATTATGTGCGGGAGTGGCTTTTTATTTATTCTGTCGGGCAGTTCAACCAGGCCGTACTGCCCTTCGGTAGCGCATATGTAGCTTTCAACCGAGGGGGTGGCCGAACCTAAGATGAGCTTGCAACCGTTGTATTCGGCGCGCATGCGCGCAATTTCTATTGTGGAATATCTGGGCGCCGTTTCGGACTGGTAGGAGGAGTCGTGCTCCTCGTCGATGATTATGGCGCCGAGATTTTCGAGGGGCGCGAATATGGCCGAGCGGGCGCCGATGGCTATTTTGGCCTCGCCCGAACGCAGGCGCCACCACTCGTCGAACCGCTCGCCGGCGGACAGGCCGCTGTGCATTATGGCCGCCCGGCCCTTGAAACGGCGCCTCAGCTGGCGGAGCATCTGCGGGGTGAGGGATATTTCCGGCACGAGGAATATGGCCGTCTTGCCGCGCTTTAATACCTCAGCTATATAGCTTAAATAAATTTCCGTCTTGCCGCTTCCCGTCACGCCGTGAATGAGCTGGACGGTCTTGGGCGACTGTTCGATGTACTCCAGCGCCCGCTGTTGGGCGGGCGTCAATTCTACGGGGTGGAATTCTTCCTCTTCGCCCGAAAGAGGGGCGCGGGTGCGGCGCACCTTGTACACTTCGGCCCCGCCCTTTTCGACAATGGCGTTTACGGCCGCGCGGCCGAACTGTTCGCAAAAGGGCGTAAATTCCCTGTCTCCCTCTCTAAGCGCTTCAAGCGCCGCCGACTGCTTTTTTGCGGCTTTGTTGAGGGATATGTCAGGGTCAATCAGCTTTATGTACTTTGTGAATACCTCATTTACGCGGCCCAGCCTCATCTCCGACGGGAGAAAGAGCCTGAGAGCCACGGCCTTGGGAACGCGGTAGCGCTCGGCAATGCCGCGCATGAGCGAAAAACATTCGGGAACGAGGGCGGGCTGTTCGTCGTAGACATATTTTACGGGCTTGATTTTTGACGCGTCAAAAGAAGGGGCTCCGCTCACGCCGATGACGAATCCCTCCACCACCCTTCCGCCGAAGGGCACTTTTACCCTGCTGCCGACGGCTAAATCGTCGGGGCAGGAATATTCAAACACCTTGTCCACCTGGCTGTGGGCAATGTCTACAATAACCTGGCAGAATTGCATGGGTTGCTTACCAAAGCCAATAAAATCGCCCCGCGCGGGGCGATTTTATCCTTCGCCGTCAATCCTTGACAGACTTGATTTTTCCCTCTTCAATCTCCTCGCAGGCGAGGGCGATTTCCTTGAGATGGTGGGGATTTTCGCGCGCGTTGTTTACGCTGTTCTGTTCGATGAGCTGGCGCGCACGCTTGGCGACGACTACGCACAGCGCATAGCGCGAGACGCGGCCGCCGTTTTCGTCGAGTTTTGCAATGAGTGAATCTACCGGAGGTACGTTAATCATTTTATGCCTTTTCTCCTATTTTCTACAATTTTCAATATATTTTCGACGGTTTGTTCGAGATCGTCGTTTATTACCGTGTAATCGTAAAAGTTGCTGCGCGACATTTCGTAGTCGGCGCGCCTGAGGCGCTGTTCTATCAGCACTTCGTCCTCGGTGCCGCGCAATTTCAATCTCCTGACCAGCTCTTCGCGGCTGGGCGGCGTTATCATTAAAAGGAGCGCGTCCGGGAACTGCTTTTTTACATTGGCGGCGCCGTCGACGTCTATCTCTAAAATGACGTCCTTGTCCTCTTCGAGCTTCTGCTCAACGAAGAAACGGGGCGTTCCGTAATAATTTTCGAAGTGGTTAGAGTACTCTAAAAAGCCTCCCTCGTCTATCATCTTCAAAAAAGTCTCCTTGGAGATGAAAAAATAGCTCTTGCCGTTCTTTTCACCCTCGCGCGGGGCGCGCGTCGTGCACGATACGGAGAGAACGGCGTCCTTCAGCCTCTGCAAAAGCATATTGACAACCGTGCCCTTGCCCACGCCCGAAGGGCCGGAGATTACTATCAATGTTCCTTTGTGATTATTCAACGTTCTGTACCTGTTCCCTGATTTTTTCTATCTCGTTTTTCATTTCCAGCCCGAGCTTGGTTATTGCAATGTCGTTGGACTTTGAGCAGATGGTATTGGTCTCCCTGTTGAATTCCTGAATGAGAAAGTCGAGCTTGCGCCCGACGAGCTTTTCGCCGCAGATGGCGCGGAACTGGGCTATGTGCGAGCCCAGGCGGGTGAGTTCCTCGTCTATGTTGGACTTGTCCGAAAAGACGGCCACTTCGGTCAAAAGGCGGCTCTCGTCCACGGGCACGTTTTCGAGGTAGGATTTTATCTTCTCCTCAAGCTTCTGCCTGTAGTTCTGCGCGACCAGCGGGGCGCGTTCGGTGATTTTTCTGACCTCGCCCTCGATTACATCCACGCGGGAGAGCATATCTTTTGCCAGCTTTTCGCCCTCGACAGCGCGCATGGCGTTGAGATTTTTCAGAGCGGCATCGAGCGCCGCTTTCAAAGCGGCGATAATCTCTTCATCTGCGCCCGAATTTTCCTCAGCCTTTAAAACATCGGGCTGGCGGAGTATGGACGTGACGGTAAAATCGTCGGGCACGTCGGGGAAGAGGGATGCGACTTTGCGCGCCGCCTCCACATAGGCCATGGCGGCACTCTCGTCTACGTACAGCGTTCTGGGTTTTTCGCGCTTGTCGGTAAAGCTTATGAACACGTCGGCGTGGCCGCGGGTGAGCGACGCGCGCACAATTGAGCGTATGGTATCCTCGTAGCCGAGGAAGATTTTGGGGCATTTGACGCACACATCTAGATAGCGGTTGTTAACCGTCTTTATCTCGGCGGTAAGTTCTATTCCGCCCTCTCTGTATTCC
>DVNU01000032.1 GCA_018714165.1 Candidatus Coproplasma excrementipullorum
GGCTGCATACAGGATGTCAACCAGTCGCCCGAACTGACGGGCATAGGTGACATAAACTGCCTCGTCAATACAACTGTCGACCTCCTCGACGGCGTCTCCGCGCTCGACACGGAGGACGGCGACATCACGCCCGATATAGATATTACCATAATTCCCCAAACGGAGGTCAACGGCGGCTACGCCGTCTTCCGCGAGGCGGGCACATATGAACTCATATACGAGGTGGAGGACAGCCAGGGCAAAACCTTCCGCACCACGGCTTATGCCGAGGTCAGCGACAGGGACGTGTTCATGGACTCCGCCACGACAAACGGTTTCTCCCTTACAACGGGAGGACACGTCACGGTCGAAAGGGAGGGGCTCAACGGCAGCGAGTATGCCTTCATCGCCGAGGGCGGCGAAATTGCCGAGGACGTGCGCCTCACCCGCCAATATACCCTCGAAAACGGCAGTGAATACACCTTTACCTACAACTGCACCAGCAACCTTGCGGGTAGAATAAAGGTGGCTGTGGACGGCGAAGCTGTCGCCGACCTCAACTTGGTCGAAGGGCAGAACACCCTCACCTTCACCTACACCCACGATGGCGACACGCAGACATCCAACTGTAACGTAGAATTGTGGCTTGGCGGGCTGGAAGGCAGGCTTGAATTTTCCCTTTCGGACGCTCAGGCCGGGCACGAGATGGCGGACAACGAGTATGTCGCCATAGAAGATTTCAACTTCGACGGTCATATAGAGCCAAGGTTCGACGGTACGACCGGCACTACAACTGTCGTAGACGGCGGGGTAGAACTCAACATAACCGAGACGCCCTATTCGTCCGAGAGCGACATGTGGCGGGGAGGCGTGTTCATAAACACTGGCCTTGCCATAACTGCGGGTACGACATATATAATTTCCTTCGACACCGTCGCCGCAAACGATGCACCCTACGGCGTGAACATCCAGTCCAAGCAGTGGGGCCCGGACGAGGTCATTACGGGTGTCACTCCCGTCAGCGGACAGCGCACCACGGTTGAGGTCACTCCCTCGGTCAACGGCACGCTGTGGCTGTATGTCCAGTCTGGCAACAGCGTAAACACCATAACCCTTTCAAATCTCTCTGTGAGCGTGCGCGAGGGCGGCTATCAGACTGAGGACTTTACAATAACCCCCTTCACCACGGGTCACTATGAGGGTGCCGCCGGCACCATGACCTGCGAATACGGCACCGTCACATATGTCCCCACGGCGTTCGGCAACGACTGGGGCAATAACGAAATAGACAGCCCCACCTTCTATCTGTCGGGCGCAGCGGAAAATTTCGTGATAACTTTCACGGCAAGCTCCACAAAGAACATAAGCTGCGTATTTGCCGCCAGCGTGTACGGTGCGTGGGATACCTTTGCATGGCGCAACTTCACTATAGCAGAGGGCACAAACACCTACTCCATAACTTGCGACAACAAGGCGCTCGATGGCAACTACAGGTTCATCTGGCAGTTTGGCAATGCCGCAAATGCCACGGCCGCGGGCGCGGAAATTAAAATAAGCGACATAAAAATCTGCTATAAGAGCGAACTCGAATAATTATGAACGGCAATATATTGCAAAACGACAAAACCATTGCGGTAAATGCGCAGTACCGCATGCACTATCACATGATTCCTCCCGTCGGCTGGATGAACGACCCCAACGGTCTCATATACTACGGCGGCAAGTACCATCTGTTCTTCCAGAGCAACCCGCACGAAACGGCCATGGGTACAATGTGCTGGGGGCACTTCATCTCCGACGACCTCATAAGCTACAGCTATGCAGGCATAGCCCTCGCCGCCGACAACGATGGCGAAAGCATATATTCGGGCGGCGCTATAGAGTGCGACGGGCAAATGGTTCTTCTGTACACGCTCCACTATGAAAAGGACGGAGTGAAGTGGGAGGAGGTACACGCCGCGCGCTCGTCCGACGGAATAAACTTTATAAAGTGCGGCAGGGTGTTCGACAACGTGGGGCTTCCCAAAAATATCAGCCGCACGGACTTCCGCGACCCCTGCCCCGCAAAGGTAGGCGATGAATACTTTGTGTTCGTCGGCGGCAAGGATACAAAAAAGAACGCGGGCGTAATCGCCGTGCTTGCGGGTAGAGACCCCTTTCATCTGTCGTACAGGTTCACCATAGGCCCCTACTATGAACTGGGCGATATGGGCGAATGTCCCAGCTACTGCCGCATAGACGGCAAGGACGTAATAGTCGTCTCGGGCTGCAGCGTTCCTGCACGCGCCAATGACTTCAAAAATCTCAACTCCAGCGTCATAATAGTTGGGGAAATCGACTTCGAGTCAGGTTGTATGCTCATCGACAGCATAAAGGAGATAGACAAGGGCGACGCCTTTTACGCCCCCCAGTTTGTGCGCGGGGCGGATAGGCCTGTAATCGTCGGCTGGCTCGAAACGTGGGGCAAGCGCTATCTCACCCACGAACTGCGCCACGGCTGGTCGGGCTCCTTCACAATTCCGCGCGAACTTTCCATAAAAAACGGAGAGGTCTTCCAAAGCCCCGTCGCCAGCTTAAATAAGTACTGCTTTCCCGCGGATAAGCCTTCGCAGTGCATGAGTATAGACATAGAGCTCGGCATAGGCGACGGCGTGATAATAAGTGCGGATAACGGCAGCGTAATGCTCGGCAACGACTGTCGCGTCTTTCTCGACACAACGCTCTCAAATAACCTCAACGGCTGCGTCCGCCACACAAATTCAAAGTATGAAAGGTGCGTGGTGCGCGCCCTCGTCGACGTATCGGGCATAGAGCTGTTTGTCGACGGCGGCAGGGAGAGCATAAGCAGCCGCATATTCCTCGACGGAAAATATTCAATCGTCTGCCGCGGCAATGCGCGCATTCTCGGTATAAATGAAATAAGGGTAAAACGATGAAAAAACTAATTGTCATGTTGCTGTCGGCTGTGCTGGCGGTATCGCTGCTTTCGGGCTGCGCCACTTACAAAAACTCGGTCGACCAGGGCGGAAAAACCGTATTCCCCGTGTCGACGTATAACGACTCGCTTGAGGTATACATGGGCGACGTCATGCCCTTCTGGGACGACGGCGTGATGAACGTGTACCACCTTCAGAACAGCACGGGCCCGCTCAGCATATTCTATCACCCCATCGCAAGGATAACGACCTCCGATTTCGTCAACTACACCGACGAGGGCATAGCCATAAACTACGAGGAGGAGGTCAACTCCCCCGACGCGGCGATAGGCACGGGCTCGTTCATAAAGGGTGAGGACGGCACATATCACTGCTTCTATACCGGTCACAACGACCACGGACAGGAGGAGGGGCTGCCCTATAACGAGGTCATACGCCATGCCGTCAGCACCGACGGTCAAAAGACCTGGGTAAAGGACGAAGATTTCCTGCTCTACGGCACCGAAAACGACTTCCGCGACCCCTATGTCTACTATGACGGTGAGGACGACATGTATTACATGCTCGTCACCACAAGGGTCAGCGGCAGCGGCGTCATAAAGAGATACGGCGCCTCCTCGCTCGACGTCACGGCAGAGGAGTGGATAGACCTTGGCGTGTTTTTCTACAACGACGACGGCACCTACAACATGGAGTGCCCCTCGTATATCGAATGGAACGGCTACTACTATCTCTTCTACAGCGAGCAGGGCGACGACAGGGTCACCCATTACCGCTACAAGACCCAAAAGGACGGCGACTGGCTCAAATTTGAGCGCGACAGCATAGATTCCACGGGCTTCTACGCAGGGCGCGTTGAAAAGGCGGGCGACAAGGTGTACGCCATGGCGTGGTGTGCAACCCTCTCGGGCGGGTCGTTCGACTGGGGCGGCAATCTCGTAGTGCACGAACTCAAGCAGTCCTCCTCGGGGGAGCTGTTCGGGGTAATGGTTTCGTCGGTGAAGGACGCAATATCCACCGACATAACCTACCGCCTGTGCGACGGCGCAGAACTGGCCGAAACGCTTTCATTCGGCGGCGAAGGCCTGTCCACCGTATGCCTCGAAAAGCTGGGCAGACACATAACGAGGATGAGCTTCAAATTCACGGTCGAGGACTACACGGGCGACTTCGGCATAACCTTCTCGCTCGACGGTCCCTACAACAATCGACTGGGCGCCTCGCTCGTAGCATTTGACCTTAAAAACAGTCAGCTCGCCTGCTACAGCGACGTGTCAAGCAGTCTGCGCTACGGCCCTCAGCTCGCAAGCGTTCCCTTCGGATTTATGAAGGGCAGGGAGTACACGGTCGACGTTATAGTCGATGGCGAAATAATGACTCTCTACCTCGATGAAACTGTGTGTATAACCGCAAGATTTTCGGATATGGTCAGGCGCAACTTCGCCTTCTATTCCAACGGAGCGGCGGTAAATATTTACGGAATGGAGTTCTATGAATAAGTTATACTGTATGGGCGAACTGCTCATTGATTTTCAGTCTGTCGGCTACGGCAGTTTAAAGGATACAAAGCAGTTTGTAAAAAACGCCGGCGGCGCGCCTGCAAATGTGTGCGTGCAGGCGGTCAAGCTGGGCAGGGAGGCGGCCTATCTCACGCAGGTGGGCGCCGACGCCTTCGGCGATTTCCTCGTCGAAACGTTGCAAAACGAGGGGGTGGATACTTCCCATGTTCTCCGTAGCAAGGATTACGACACATCCCTCGCATTCGTAAGTTTTCAGCCGGGCGGGGAGCGGCAGTTCAGCTTCTATCGCCGCACGGCGGCAGACCTGCACTTCACCGCGGAGAACTTCAAGGACATAGCCTTTGAAAGTGGTGACGTGTTAGAGTTCGGCAGCGTGGCATTAAAGACAAAACAGTCGGTTGAAGCGCACATATTCCTCATTGAACGCGCAAGGGCGGCGGGCGCGGTCGTATGTTTCGACCCCAATCTCCGCCTCAATCTGTGGGAGGACGAAGAGGAGCTTCGCTCGGTCGTTAAGCAGTTCATGGCGTATGCCGACATAATCAAGGTAGGCAAGGACGAGCTGGAATTTATCTCTAAAGCTTCGTCGGCGGAGGAGGCGGTCCCCGCGCTGTTCGGCGGCAATTTAAAGATACTTCTTTTAACCGATTCTGACAAGGGCGCACAGCTCTACACAAAGGACGGGCTGAAGTATTCGCTCGATGCGTTCAAAGTAAATACTATAGACACTACGGGCGCGGGCGATTCCTTCTTCGGCGGTTTCATAGCCGGCTTTATGGATGGCGGCTGCAACTACGACGGCGCAGACCTTGAGGATATTTTAAGATTCGCCTGCAAGTGCGGCGCTTACACAACTACAAACTACGGTGCAATCCCTGCAATGGGAACGAGAGAAATTATTGATAAGGCGGTAAAATGATATGGCAACGGTAAGACTTGTAAACGTAAACAAGGTATATGACGGCGGCGTGCACGCCGTGCACGACTTTTCAATCGACATCAAGGATAAGGAATTCATAGTGTTCGTCGGCCCCTCGGGCTGCGGCAAGTCTACAACTCTCCGCATGATAGCCGGGCTTGAAGAAATTTCCTACGGCGAACTGTATATCGACGACAAGCTCGTCAACTCCACGGCCCCCAAGGACAGGGATATTGCAATGGTCTTTCAGTCCTATGCGCTCTATCCCCAGATGACGGTGTACAACAACATGGCGTATGCGCTCAAACTGCGCAAGGTCCCCAAGGACGAAATCGACCGCCGCGTAAAGGAGGCCGCCAAAATTTTAAGGCTGACCGACTATCTAGACAGAAAGCCTCGCGCCCTCTCGGGCGGTCAGCGCCAGCGTGTTGCGCTCGGCAGGTCTATAGTCAGGCGCCCCAAGGTCTTCCTAATGGACGAACCTCTCTCCAATCTCGACGCAAAACTGCGCGTAGCCATGCGCAGTGAAATCGTGCGCATCCACAACGAAGTCGGCGCCACCACAATTTACGTCACGCACGACCAGATAGAGGCCATGACCATGGCATCGCGCATAGTTGTAATGCGTGACGGCTACATTCAGCAGATCGGCGAGCCCAACGAGGTCTACCAGCACCCCGTCAATATGTTCGTTGCAGGCTTCATCGGCACGCCCGCAATGAACTTTTTGCACGGCAAACTCGAAAATGGTTACTTCCTCATAGACGGCAGCGACCAGAAGATCGCCCTCACCGAAGGGCAGCGCGCCCTCTTAAAGGAGTACGAGGGTAAGAGGCTGGTATACGGCATCCGCCCCGAAAATCTCATCTATGAGGGTTCAGATCGGTTCAAGGCGCACGAGCATGCCGCCTTTGCTGTAAAGTGCGGCATTGTCGAAAAACTCGGCGATATAGTAAACGTCCACGCCAAGGCGGGCGATAACGACGTCGTCGTAAAGATAAGCAGCAAGTATAACGTAGACGGCAAGCCAACAATCCGCGTGGCGGCGGAGGAGGCGGACGCGCGCTTCTTCAACGAAAGCACCACTATGGCCATAATGCCCGATAACTGCGCCTATACGGAGGCAAAGGCTCCCGAACTCACCCAGCTGCCTGAAAACCATCAAAACACAGGCAAGCACGGCACGGGGTCGGGCATTTCGCAAAAAATAAAGTCGCTCATTGGCAAAAAATAATCAGCTCATCTCATGCTTCTGTAATAGATGACGGCGCGGGCACATCTGTGCCCGCGCCGTCATTTTGTCTGTCGGTTAAAACGGGCCCGCGATTGCAATCGCGGGCCCGCCTTTTAACCAATATTAATTTGTGTGCGTAAATTGCGGTGCGAATAGATGTCGGCTGTCAGTCAGTCCATGTATTCGTTTTCTTCAATTTCCATGTTCTTCTTTGCGTTCATCATGCAGAAAAGCACGCCGTTGTTTAAAAAGCTGAACATATCCATATCAATACCTCTCATTTTTTGCGCCCTTGCGCAGACTTGTTTGGGAAAATTGAAATCATTTCCTTGATTTCGATTGCAGTATAGCATATGAAATTTTGTCAGTCAATAACATGAAAAAAATTTTTTAAGGGTTTTATTTATGTAACTTTTTAACAAAAAGTTATTTAATTGATTGTTTTTAAGTCAATCCGCCATACCATGCAACAAGTTTTTGTTAATTATTAACATTTCAAAAATTATCATTTATCGGTGTTCAAATGCCGATATAAATTTATCTGAAAAGCTGTTTTACAGTTCCAAACTGTCAGAATTGAGAAGAAAATCTATTACATTGATAATCAGATATCCCTTCTCGTTTCTCCAAGGTTTTGTATGTTGCTGTAATACAATAATCTTCTTGAATGAATCGTCTATGCGGTCAAATGACGACTGTTCCTGTTCCATCTTCTCTTTATCGGGAATGGCAAAGGCGGACTGAATATAATATCTCCTGTTGCCCTTGTTGCATACAAAATCAACTTCGGCTTTCGTTTCAACTATTTTTCCGTTCTCACCGCGCTTGCGGTATTCAACAATGCCCACGTCAACGTTGAAGCCGCGCACCAAAAGTTCGTTGTAAATAATATTTTCAAGTATGTGCGTCTGTTCCTGCTGGCGGAAATTGAGCCGCGCATTGCGCAATCCTACGTCGGTGAAGTAGAACTTGTAGGGTGAGCCTATATATTTTTTGCCTTTAATATCATATCTCTTTGCCTGCGAAATGATAAATGCATCCTTTAGATAATCGATATATGCGGCTATGGTGTTCTTGTTAGTTTTAATGCCGTGAGAGTTGAATGTATCGGCAAGTTTTGAAGGGTTGGTCAGCGAGCCGACAGATGAGGCGAGTATATCTACAACATTGTCGAGGATGGTGTCACCGCGCAGTTTATAGCGGTCAATCACGTCCTTTTTGTATGTTTCCTCAAACAAGTCGCTCAGGTACTTGCTCTTCTGCTCGTCGCTGTTTCTGCTTAAAATGAGTGGCAGACCGCCGTACATAGAGTATTCGTCGAAGCCTTCATACTTGTCGCCGTCATAGGCGGACATAAATTCGGCAAAGGAGAGGGGGTAGATTTTGACTCCATCCCCGCGCCCCCTGAATTCGGTCAACACGTCCGAAGATAAAAATTTAGAGTTGCTGCCCGTTACATATATGTCCACGTTGCGCTGTCGCAAAAGTCCGTTCAGCACCCCGTACAGCCTTATGTCACCGCTATTCATCTCTTCAGCGGTTATTGCAAACTGCACCTCATCCAAAAAGATGTAATACATTTTTTCGTTGCCGGAGGTTGCCGCGGTAAGATAGTCGTAGAGTACATCAACATCGCGGTATTTTCTGTTCTTTTCATCGTCGAGTGCAAGGGCTATAATCTGACTCTCTCTTACGCCGGTGGATATGAGATAATCTCTGTAAAGGTTAAACAAGATATAGCTTTTGCCGCATCTCCTTATACCGGTGATGACCTTTATCGAGCCATTCTCGCGCCTTGCAATAAGCTGTTCTATATATCGTTCGCGCTTAATCTCCTGCATACCGTCCTCCTGATTACCGAAAACTGTATTTGATAACTTTTTGGTAAATAGATTATAGCCTAAAATGAGTTAAAAGTCAATAGGTGTAGTAAATTTATTTACTAAAATTCCATATTGATAACTTTTTGGTAAATAGATATTTTGAGTGTTATTTGATTGGCAGCTTTGAAATGCTCTTATTTTCCCGTATAAATTATTTTTAATAGTATGTTGGAGCAGTTGAGCACAAGTTGAGCATAAAAATTTCAAGGGGCTAAAAACGGGCAATTTTGAGCCATTTTCGCATAAAAATGCCTCATTTTCGGGCATTTTTAAAATCGGTCAATCGCTTCAAGTCCAACAAGCGGAGCCATTCCGGTGATAATGGCTTTCGGGTACACCTGTTCCCATTCCGCGTGAGCAGAGCGCTGCTCTGCCGAAGGTGTTCCGCTTGCGGAAAGCGGCAGAACACAGAAGTTAAGCTCGTCTACGGCGAAAGTACTTGACCATCCAAGGTCCGGGAGGATAGCAAGTTGCCGGATTT
>DVNU01000033.1 GCA_018714165.1 Candidatus Coproplasma excrementipullorum
ACTGCTCTCGCAAGGCAAAACAGTACACTGTACTGTTTTGAAAATACCTTGCTCGTCCCAATTTGCGAATCCTTTCGCATCTGCCGTTTCCCTTCGGGAGCCTCGGCAGAGCAGCGCTACGCTCGCGCAGCACAGTGAATTGCCGCGATTATTTAATATGAGGGCTAAAACAAACCGCGGCAAGAGCGACGAACAACGCACTTCTACAAACAGTGATCATCTACTGTTTGTGCGTTGTGAGGTAAGCGAGCACCTAACGACGTGCGAGCGGTGACCGAGTGTGGCGTTGCCCTTGCGCCACACGAGAAGGCGCTGAACTAACGGCAAGTTGGCCCATTTCCCCTTATGCGCAACTTGCGTTAATATCTTCAAAGCGAAAATTAAGTGAAAAAGATAATTTTATTTAAAAAAACGCTTGCCAATTTTTTACATAACCTTTATTATATTGTAGTATAATAAATTTGGAGAATTGATTATGTTGTATTCATTATTGACAGATACAGGCAGCAGCACAACGGGAAGCAACAGCGGCTGGATGACATACGTCCTTTTGGGCGTGCTTGTCGTCGCCATCATCGCAATGCTCATCGTCAGCTCGCGCCGCAACAAAAAGCGCCAGCAGGAGGCCGAAAACCTCATCAATTCCGTAAAGCCCGGCAATAAGGTCAAAACCATCGGCGGTATCTGCGGCATTGTCGTTGAAGTGGACGAGGAGGAGAATACCTTCGTTCTGGAAACTGGCAGCGAAGCTTCTGGCAAGAGCTATATGAAGTTCGACAGACAGGCCATCTACCAGACCGACGCCGTGGTAGAAACTCCCGCCAAGGGCAAGAAGGGTGAAGAGGAGGAGTCCTCCGAACAGTCTGCCGAAGCTCCCGCAGAAGAGGCCGCACAGCCCGCTGAAGAAGCCGTTCAGACTGAGGAGACCCAGCCCGCCGGGACTGGCGACAAAGAATAAAAACGTTCTAAAATATCTTCCCTCCGCATACGGTAATGTTAGCGGAGGGAGTTTTATTTTAAAGGCGCGGCGCGCCCGCTTTCCGCGGGCGCGCCGTTCCGACAAAAGCGGCACAACCCGCCCTCCGCAACAAACAGCGCGTTAATTGCGACATATATGCGGAGGAATGTATGATAAAAGACATGTTTCAGATAGGCAAAGCTACGTTCGCGTCAGTCATATTTGTGCTCGCGTATTCGCTCATTTTTG
Organism: Candidatus Coproplasma excrementipullorum; assembly: GCA_018714165.1. Taxonomy (GTDB): domain Bacteria; phylum Bacillota; class Clostridia; order Christensenellales; family Borkfalkiaceae; genus Coproplasma; species Coproplasma excrementipullorum. The sequence goes on from DVNU01000033.1 coordinate 1,208, forward strand.
CGGGAATAATCAGCCTGTTCGGCGTGCCGTCGCCGGCAATAAAGCCTGTAAACCAGATATTCAAAATACTGTCCGTCGTGTTCGGCGGCCTGCTCTTCATCCGCGGCGAACGCGGCCTGTTAAAGGGCGTCGTGTTCGGTATATCCGCAGTGATACAGACCTGGCTGTTGTTTTCCACGATCGCCTGCTCCTTTTCATTCGGCTGGACTCTGCTTTTAGAGATAATAATCGGCGCGTTCGCGGGCGGGATAGTCGGTGTTATAGCCGTCAACGCAAGGCGAGCATAGCTTTTTTGCCGCGCATTAGGCTATAGAGCCCGCCGCGTTAAAATTTATATTAAAAAAGCTTGATTTTTGCGCCTCTATAATCTATAATATAATAAACAGATTACATAATCTTTCAAAGGAGAATATAAGATGATTAAGACTATTGCCAAACCCGCACAGAAAAAGATAACCGCCTGCGGCGAATGCAGATCAACCTGCCAGTCGGCCTGCAAGACCAGCTGTACCGTCGGCAACCAGAGCTGCGAAAGAATTACCAGAGAACAGAATCCCGAAAAGGACGTTAAGTAATTTAAATCTTCAAACTCACCGGGGAGCAGATATGTCTGCTCCCTGTTTGATGTGATAAACAGGAAATAGTGGATAGTGATTAGGGGATAGGTAAGGTATAAAGTGTATGCGGCATACGCCGCCTTCCCCTTTGTCATTTTGAGCGGTAGTCGAAAAATCTCGGAGCCGCCCATTGTCCGCGCAGGGACTGCGCGAGATACTCACACGGCGCAAGGACAACGCCGTGTTCGGTCACCGCATCGGGCATTGCTTATGCCCTCGCTCACCTCGCAAGGCAAAACAGCAGGTGACTGCTGTTATGAGTATACCTTGCTCGCCGTTCGACTATGCTCAGTATGACAATGGTCGGCGACGGACAAAGGGATAATTACCACCACCCCTAACCCCTATGCCCTAATCCCTAATTTTTTACTATGGTTCACGTTTTTAAATACAAAGATAACAACTACATCTACGATACCGGCAGCGGCAGTCTGCACTCCTGCGACGATAAAACGGCCGATTACCTCGCCCATGAGGAGGGGCATGACGTCGATATCTCCTATCTCACACAGGAGGACATTGCCTCAATAAAGTCTGAAGTTGAAGAGCTTAAGGAGCAGGGCTTACTCTATAAGGAGGAGGTAAAGACCTATCCCGTCAAATCCAACGATGTAAAGGCCCTCTGCATACATATCTGCCACGACTGCAACCTGCGTTGCCGCTACTGCTTTGCCGACGAGGGCGCCTATCACTCCGCGCGCGAATTTATGAGTGAGGAGACGGCCAAAAAGGCCATCGACTTCCTCATACAAAACAGCGGCAACCGCCGCATACTCGAAGCCGATTTCTTCGGCGGCGAGCCTTTAATGTGTCTCAACGTCATCAAAAACGTCGTCGCATATGCGCGCGAACAGGGTCAAAAATACGGCAAAAAATTTCTCTTCACCACAACCACCAACGCTCTCCTTCTGGACGACGACGCCATAGACTTTTTCAACCGCGAAATGGAAAACGTCGTCCTCTCTATAGACGGCAGAAAGCAAGTGCACGACGCCATTCGCAAGACAATCAACGGCAAGGGTTCGTTCGACCTCGTTCTGCCCAAAATAAAGAAGTTTGTTAAAAGCCGCGGGAACAAATCGTACTACGTTCGCGGCACGTTTACGGCCAAAAATCTCGACTTTTCAAAGGACGTGCTCTTCCTGGCGGAGCAGGGCTTCGATTCGATATCTATGGAGCCCGTAGTCACCGACATCGACGATCTGCAGATAAAGCCCGAACACCTGCCCGCAATCAAGGCCGAGTACGAAAAGCTGTGCGAGGCATACCTTGAAAAATACAGGAAGGGTGAGGGCTTCAATTTCTTCCATTTCAATATAGATTTAGAGGGCGGCCCCTGCCTTTCCAAGCGCGTTTCGGCGTGCGGCGCGGGCAACGAATACTTCTCCGTCGTGCCCAACGGCGACATCTATCCCTGCCACCAGTTTGCGGGCGATCCCGCCTTTAAGATGGGCAGCGTGTATGATGGCAGGCTTGACGCCGATATCCGCGGAAAGTTTGCCTCGTCCTGCCTGTTCACGCGCAAAAACTGTCAAAACTGCTTTGCAAAATTCATATGCAGCGGCGGTTGCAGCGCCAACAATTATCACTTCACGGGCGATATAGAGACGCCCTATCCCATAACCTGCGAGATGATGAAAAAGCGCGCCGAGTGCGCAATGCACGTTCTCGCCGTAAAAAAGGGTCTTTAATTTAAAAAGTTACGGGCGCGTCCCGTAACTTTCATTTAAAAATATTGCCAACCCGCCGATAAATGTTTGACGGGCGGTGTATTTTTATTTATAATAATGTAGTATTAATGCCATTCAGGTCTATCCTGTAAGGAGTCTTTTAATGAGCAAAGTAAAATCTGCAATAATCACCGCAATTGTGGTAATTGCGATTGTCGTCGCCGCTGTGTTCGGCGTTGCGTCATTCAACGTCAGCGCCACGCAGAGATATAATTCCATCGCGGCGAGCATACCTCTCGGCAGTGATTATACGGGTTATGTCTTCACCACAATCTATCCCGAAGGCGTAATCACACAAAGCGAGTTCAACGCGCTCAGCGACGAGGACAAGGCCTCCTACGTTGCCGAGGGCGACCTGTACTTCAGCGAGGAAGAGAGCGGAAATAAAACTCTCGAGGAAATCAAAGAAGCCGTCTCTGCGGATGCGGCCATTATCTCTCAGAGGCTGAGCGAAAGGGGGCTCACGGACTATTATGTGTCCGTGCGCGACGGCATTTCCATCGTCGCGGGCGTGCCTTCCGGCTATACCTATGCGGCCTATAAGGGCGACAGCTCTACCGATCGTTCTAACGCTCTCACCCTCTCGGCCAACACTTTAGGCTATCTCCTCGCCGACGGTGAACTCACTCTGCGCACTTCCGACGCCAGCATAACTTTGGGCGACGACGATACGTCGGCTACCGTAGATATGACGCAGAACGCCGACGAATATACCGATGCCGACATTCTCGGCGACGGTTCGGCCACATATCCGTTTATCGGCCCCACCGAGGACTTCACGCAGTACTTTTCGTCCGTCACGTCGTACACCTTCGGAGGCACGCACGTTTTAAGCTTCAGCCTCACGGAAGAGGGCAGGGAGAAGATGCGCGAGATTTCGTCCACTGCCGCCTATTCGGACAGCCAGGCCATATACATGTGCATCGGCGATACGCAGGTGCTCTCCATAACGAGCAGTTCCACCATCGATTCTGACACTATGCAGTTCTCTATGAGCGATGCCTCTGTTGCCGGCGATACAGCCACCGTTCTCAATTCGGTCGTCAGCGGCGGAACGCTGTCTGCCGATTACCGTTCCATCGATACGGTGCTCTCTTCAACCGCCGCAGGCGGCGAAAACGCCGCGCTTCTGGCGTTTATCGGCTGTGTCGTAGTGCTCGCAGCTCTGTGCGTCGCGGCGATCATCAAGTACAAAAAACTGGGCGGCGTGCTGTCCCTGTCGTTTATAATACTTGCGCTCGTAATGCTCTATGCGCTCTATATCCTGTCGGTTCAGGTCACGCTCGAAGTGCTCATAACCTGCCTCGGCGTACTCGTGCTCTTTGCGGCGACAAATCTCTTTGTCCTCAACGAAGTGCGCGCGCAGTGCAAGACGGGTAAAACAATGCAGGCGGCAATCAAGGCCGCATATAAGCGCACGCTGATGGGCATCATAGATATACACGTAATAATTCTTGTGGCGGCCATACTTTTGGCCTCCGTCGCCGTCGGCGCCGCCGCGGCGTGCGGACTCATCCTCGTGGTCGGCACAATAGCTTCATATGTGCTCTACTGGTTCACAAGATTTATGTGGCACACGTGCAGCGCGCCCCAGCGCAACAAGTTCGCCTTCGGCGGCTTCAAGAGGGAGGTGTACGGCGATGATGAATAAGATTGTTAAACTGCGTCACCTGGCCATAATACTCAGCGTGGTTATAATTGCAATAGGCATGGCAGTAGGTACTGTATGCCACTTTGTGGCGGGCGGATTCTTCAATTACGGCGACGAATTTGCCTCTTACACCAGCATCGAAGTCACCACTTCCGTTCCCGAAGACATCTTTGGCGACACCGTAAGGGAGGTTGTTTCCGACGAAATTTCTTCCCTCGGCGCCTATGAAGTCAGCTTCTCCGAGGGCGCTGGCTACGTCCCCAATACCGTAATCTGCAAGTTCTACACCTCTGCTCCGGCCGATGAAATTGCCTCGGCAGTCTCGTCCATAGAGGCGAGACTGGAAGCCGCGGGAATGGAGGACGCCACTGTCGGCTCGTTCGTCAACGAGGGTGTGGCCGACGGCCGCCATCAGCTTATGTTTGCAGCCATAGCTCTCGCCTCCGCAGTTGCATTCCAGACCATATATTTCGCCCTGAGGTTCAGGCCGGGCATGGCTCTTTCCTCGCTGTGCAATCAGCTCGTTGCAGTCGGCTTATTCGCTTCTCTGCTCGCAATCACCCGCTGTCCCGTCGGGCTCGAAGCTATAGCTTTCGCCGCTCTCACGGTCGTGCTGACAATGATCTGCAACGCTATATTCTTCGATAAGGTCAAAAAGTCATTCAAGGACGAGGCAAACGCCAAGGCCGACAGGCTCGACCTCATTGCCGACGGCGCCCGCACCACTGCAAAGCTCAACGCCTTTGTGTTCACAGCGGCCGCAATTACCGCAGTGATTGTGGCAATCTTCGCCATAATCGCATCGCCCGCGGCAATAACGCTCGCGCCCTTCGCGGTGTGCCTGCTCTCCATAATCCCCTGTGCGTTTGCCTGTGCAGTATTCTCGCCCGCTTCATATGCTCTCATCGGCGTTATCGACAGGCGTAAAAAGTGATATATTGCTCAAAGGCGGGTATTTTATGCCCGCCTTTTTTTCGTATTAAAAAAACAGTAAATTGAGTTTATACATTAATATAAACGATGAAAAAAATCTTACCTGAGCACGAATTTTCGTCCGGACAACTTAATATCATTGCCAACCTTGCCGCTCGCACGGGGCTGTGCGAGGAGACAGTAAAAATTCTCTGCGGCAGGGGCATTGACGACGAGAGCAAAATTTCGCGCTTTCTTCATCCCTCAAAAAAGCACTTTGTTCCGCCTTTGAAGATGAGCGGAATGAAAGAGGCGGTAGAGCTCATCACCCGCGCCCGCGACGAGGGCTGGCAGGTCGTCGTCTACGGCGACTACGACGCCGACGGCATCTGCGCATCCACAATAATGCGCGGCGTGCTCTCCGATTTCGGCATAGACCCCGTAGTATATGTCCCCGAACGCACTTCGGGCTACGGCCTCGGAACTGAGGCGATCGATAGTATTTTCGAGGAATATTTCCCCCAGCTCTTCATCACCGTCGACTGCGGCATATCCAACGCGGAGGAGGTGGAGTACATAAAGGAGCAGGGCGCCGAGGTCATAGTCACCGACCACCACGAACTGCCACAAACCCTTCCCGACTGCATATGTGTCAACCCCAAAATTGCCGACGACTATCCCTACGACAATCTCTGCGGCGCGGGCGTTGCCTTCAAAGTCGGCTGTGCGCTCATCGGCGAGGAGGCGTATAAGTATCTCGACTTCGCCGCCATCGCCACCGTTGCCGACAGCGTGCCCCTCATCGGTGAAAACCGCGACATCGTGGCCGAGGGTCTGCGCATAATAAACAAAAGCGACAAAAAGCCCTATTCGGCCTTCATTTCGAAGTCGGGCGAGAGCGTAAACGCGCAGACGATCGCCTTTTCCGTCGCCCCCAAAATCAACGCGGCGGGCAGAATGGGCGACGCCAACGCGGCGCTCAGGCTGTTCTGTTCGGACAACGAAAAGGATATTTTCGATTTATCCGTCAAACTTACAACATATAATGCCGACAGGCAGAAGTATTGCGACGAGCTGTACCTCTCCGCCAAGGCCAAACTCAATAAAGAGGGCGCGTCAGGCAGGGTGATTATGCTCCGCGACGAAAGCTGGAATACCGGCTTTGTCGGCATAGTTGCCGCGCGCCTGGCCGAGGAGTACGCCCGCCCCGCACTTCTGTTCGTCAAGAACGGCGATATGCTCAAGGGTTCGGCGCGCTCTGTCGAGGCAATAAATATATTCGAGGCGTTAAAGGCCTGCAGCGACCTCATAGCCGAATTCGGAGGCCACTCCCAGGCGGCGGGCGTTAACGTCAGTGAGGAAAATTTTGAGGCGCTCAAAGCCGCCCTCAACACCTGGCTGGACGAAAATTACCCCGTCGGCGCCTTCACTCCCACAATGTATGTCAGCGGCGAGCTGTCCTCGCCTGTCTCGCAGAAGTTCGCCAGGGAGCTTGAAATGCTCGAACCCTTCGGCGTGGGCTTCAAGCGTCCGTTGTTCTGCCTCACGGCTGGGGAATGTCAGGTTCGCCCCGTCAAGCCCAACTCTCCCCATCTCTCTGTAAAGAGTCCGTACATCGATCTGATGTTCTTCAACGGCGCACAGTATTCGCGCATACTACGCTCGGCCGTGCCCAAAAAGCTTGTGTTCGAATACAACGTCTCCACCTTCAGGGGCAGGGAATACGTAAAGGGCTTTGTGCGCGACGTCGTCTACTTCCGCGAAAGCGCCGCCTTCGCCATACCGCAGATTGCGGCCAACAATTTAGAACTCGCCGCCCTTCCCAGGGTAAACTGCTCGCTCAACGCCATAACGAAGGAGCAGGCGGAGGAGGCCATGGCAAACTGCGGCTATTACGGCACGCTGTTTGTTGCGTTCAGCTATTCAACCCTTTCAAAGTACAGGGGCGCGGAGAGGTTCGAAGTAAACCTGTTCACCCTTTCAAATAAAAATCTGGCCTCGGCCATACTCGTTTCCCCCCAGGCCGACTGCGACCTGTCCGGCTTTACGCGCATTGTATTTCTGGACAGTCCGCCTGCCATAACTCTTCCCTCGCTTGAGGGCAAAGAGGCGGATATATGCCCCGATTACGACGGGTATGAGGGGTTGAACGCACTGTCCTCGCACAGGGAAGATCTGCTAAAAATCTTTAAAATTCTCTCGGCAAATTCATACAATATCGAGGGCGCAACCGCCTCGGAAGCGGCCGAAAAGAATGCCCTTGCCTCCACGCCGCTGCAGGCGCTGTTCGCGCTCAAGGTGTTTGAACAGCTCAATCTTATTTCGTTCAGGGACGGCCGTCTCACCGTCTACCGTGGCGTTAAAACCGATCTTTCCAACTCCCCGCTGTACAATCTGGTAAAGGAATTGACCGAAAACGGTCAACAATGAATTGCGTATAAGCTACGCATGAATTGAATACTTCGTATTCATGAATTGGCTGTGCCATGAATTTTCGTCGCTATACGGCTCAATGAATTCTCGCAATCTTCGATTGCTCCATTATGGTAAAAATAATTTAAAATATTTCTCACCACAATGCAACTTGAAAAGTTGCAATTCATGCCGCCTTTGATAAACTCATTTAAAAAGAGGTGTTGAGGCGGCAATTCATGGCACCTGGGTGCCAATTCATGCAAGCGGCGCTTGCAATTCATTTTCATGTTTATAAACGCACAATTTTTTTGAGTAGAGTCATATGAAAACAGTTTTAGATAAAATCAACGAAAATTACGGCGAAGCCGACAGGCAACTCCTCTTAAAGGCCTATCATTATGCCGAGGAGATGCACAAAAATCAGAAGCGCGCTTCGGGAGAGCCCTATTTCACTCACCCCTGCGCCGTCGCGGAGATACTCGTCGACCTCGGCATGGACACCCCGTCCGTCGCCGCGGCTTTTCTGCACGACGTGATTGAGGACACGCCCGCCACCGCTGAGGATATAAAAAAGAACTTCGGCGACGAAATTTTAACGCTCGTCGAAGGCGTCACCAAGCTCGATAAAATCCGCTTTCAGACGCGAGAGGAGGAGGACGCCGAAAACTTCCGCAAAATTTTCGTGGCAATGGCCAACGACGTGCGCGTCATCATCATAAAGCTGGCAGACCGCCTTCACAATATGCGCTCGCTCAATTTTCTCTCCCACGAGCGCCAACAGCGCATCGCGCGCGAAACGCTGGACATCTTCACTCCGCTTGCGGGTCGCCTGGGTATTTCCCAGATCAAGTGTGAGCTTGAGGATTTGTGCTTAAAGTACCTCGACCCCGAAGCCTACGAATACCTCGCCGCCAACATCCACCAGCGGTTGGAGGAGAGGCAGAACTTTGTCGATCTCGTCGTCGCCCAGCTCCAGGAGATGCTCAAGGAGGACAACATCAAGGGCGAGGTGTTCGGCCGCCCCAAGCACTTCTATTCCATCTATAAAAAGATGAAGAACAAGGGCCTGTCGCTCGACCAGATCTATGACCTGACCGCCGTGCGCGTAATCGTCAACACGACGGAGGAGTGCTACGAGGTTTTAGGTAAAATCCACAAGCGCTGGAAGCCCGTTCCAGGCAGAATAAAGGACTATATCGCCACGCCCAAGCGCAATATGTATCAGTCCCTGCACACCACGGTAGTCACAAACTTCGGCCAGTACTTCGAAATTCAGATCCGCACCTTCGAGATGCACAAGATGGCCGAATACGGCATCGCCGCGCACTGGAAGTATAAGGAGCAGAAGTCGGGCAGTGAAACCAACTTCGACCAACGTCTGAGCTGGATACGCGACGTTATGGACTGGCAGGGCTCCTTAAACGATTCCAAAGAGTTTGTCGACAGCTTAAAAAACGACCTGTACTCCAACGAACTGCTCGTATTTACTCCTCACGGCAAGGTAATTTCCCTGCCCCTTGAGGCCACGCCTGTCGACTTCGCCTATGCCATTCACTCAGAGGTGGGCAACAAGTGTGTGGGCGCCAAGGTCAACGGCAAAATAGTGCCCTTAAACTCCACCTTAAAGACGGGCGACGTCGTCGAAATTCTCACTTCAACTACCACCAAGGGTCCCTCGTGGGACTGGCTCAAGTTCGTAAAGTCGGGCTCGGCCAAGGCCAAAATCCGTCAGTTCTTCAAAAAGGAGATGAAGGAGGAGAACGCCAAAACGGGCCGCGCCATGCTCGAAGCCGAGGCCAAGCGCCGCGGCTACTCCTTAAACGATCTGTTGACCGAAGAGTCCTTCAAAAAGCTCTCCAATAAGCTGGTGTTTGCCAGCGTCGACGAGATGATGGCCTCCGTCGGCTACGGCGCCGTCTCCGTCAATCAGATAATATACAAGCTGATTGACTACTATAAAAAGGAAATCCCCAAGGCCGTCGAGGTACTCGATACATCCAAGCTCAACCACACGCCCGCGGGTTCGGTCACGGTCAAGGATATGGCGGGACTGCTAGTGCGCTTTGCACACTGCTGTAATCCCGTGCCCGGCGATAAGATCATCGGCTTCATCTCCCGCGGTCGCGGCGTCATTATACACCGCGCCGACTGTCCCAATGTAAAGGAGCTTGAAAGCGATAGGGTACAGCCCGCCGAGTGGACGGGCCAGACAGAGAAGGGCTTCATCGCAGGCATAAAAATTCTCGCCACTGATGACAGCGGCATCACCGCCTTCATCACCTCCGAGATAGCGCAGATGCAGTTGACAATGACCCAGATAAACGGCCGCGTCGGCAAGGACGGCAAGGCTCACTTCGATATCAACGTCAAGCTCAACAAGCGCTCCGACCTCGAAGTCCTCATCAATCATTTAAAGAAGGACAAGAGAATAATAGACGTTTTCAGAACCTCAAATTGACAGGGGATAGGGGATAGTGAATAGGGGATAGGGAAGGTAAAAAGAGCATGCGGCTGTCGCCGCTTTAACCCTCTTCCGAATAATTTCCACCACCCCTAAGCCCTAACCCCTAAGCCCTGACCCCTTAAAATTATGCAAATCTACAAAATATTCCCTCTCGGCTTTGCCGCGAACAGCTACATTTTAACCGCGGACGAAAAGACGTGCGTCGTCATCGACCCCGCCCAGCCCCGCATAGCGGAGGAGTGCAAAAAAAGGGGATTGACCCCAACATATGCCCTGCTCACGCACTGTCACTACGACCATATCGGCGGCGCGGGCGCCCTCTTCAACGAGGGTTGCAAGGTGCTCTGCGGCGAGGACGAAAAGGACTTGGTTTTCGGCGAGGACAACCGCGCCATCTTCCACGGCCTCACCATTCCCCATTTTGAAATTTATAACACGGTGAGGGACGGGGATGAGCTCACCCTTTCGGGTATAAAAATCAAGGTAATCGCCACGCCCGGTCACACCCGCGGCGGCGTGTGCTATGTCGTCGGAAACACAATTTTTTCGGGCGACACCCTCTTTTACCGCAGTGTCGGCCGCACGGACTTTACAACGGGCTCATACCCCGCGCTTGTGCAGTCGGTCAAAAAACTGTATGAGCTCAGGGGCGACTACACCGTCTGCCCGGGCCACGGCGAGGACACAACTTTAGGCGAGGAGCGCGCCTTCAATCCCTATGTTAAAGACTAATACCGAGTGGCTCGCGCCCGAAATAATGGACGTAGTGCGCCTGTTTGACTGCGAAGGCGAAGATTTTACCCATTATTTTTACTTCGACGGCGGCAAATACATCAATTGCATCGAATATATGGGCGAAATAACCGACTTCTGCTACACCGCTCAGACGCACGACGATGTGGAGTATAAGCGCTATGCCAAGCGCTCGGCCAAGCTCGCCTTTTACGAACTTTTAAATAAAACCACGGGCGCATCCTTTCCCTACGGTGCGCTGACGGGCATCCGTCCCACCAAGCTCGCCTATATGGAGGAGGGAGAGGGGCGCAACTTCCGCGACCTCTTCGCTGCCATGCACGTCAGCGCGCGCAACACTCACTTTGTCGGCGAAGTGATTGAGGTGCAAAGGCCCTACTATGCAAGCAAGGGCGGGCAGGAGTTGTTCATCTCCCTTCCGTTCTGTCCCACAAAGTGCGCCTACTGTTCCTTTATAACGGCGCCCATCTCGGCCACCAAACAGTACGTTGATGCCTACATATCCTGCGTCGAACGCGAAATTGCCTCGCTTAAACCCATACTTAAGCGCGTCAATTCGGTCTATATCGGCGGCGGCACGCCCTTTGTGCTCGAAGTTGACCAATTGGCCCGCATATATGCCGCAATCAGGGCCCTAAACCTGCCCCGCTGCGAATACACTGTCGAGGCGGGCAGGCCCGATGTGTTCACCGAAGAAAAATTGCGGCTCTCCAAAGACTTCGGCGTAAATCGCATATGCGTAAATCCGCAGAGCTTTTCAGACGCAACCCTGCAGAAGATAGGCCGCAGGCACACCGCCGCGCAGACATTTGAGGCCTACGAAATGGCAAAAAAGTATGGCTTTGATATAAATATCGATCTCATTGCAGGTCTGGAAGGGGAGTCCGTTGCCGGCTTTGAACATTCGCTGAAATGCGCCATAGGGCTCAATCCCGCCAACATCACCGTGCACACTCTGTCTCTCAAGGCGGGCGCTAAATTAAAGGAGGAGACCCGCCGTCTGCATGTCGAAGGTATCGGCAATATGATAGCGCTCTCGCGCGGAATGCTTGCGCAGGCGGGCTACCGTCCCTACTATATGTATCGCCAGAAATACCAGGCGGGCGGTCACGAAAACTGCGGCTGGGCCCTGCCGGGTAAGGAGTGCGTGTACAACATCGGCGTGATGGAGGAGATATCCGACAATATAGCCGTGGGCGCCAACGCCATCTCCAAGCGCCTGTTTGCCGACGAAAACCGCATCGAGCGCCTTGCTTCCCCCAAGGATATTCCCACATATATTTCAAAGTGCGACAAAATAATATCCGACCGCCTTGCTCTGTTCGGCGGCGAGTAAAGGCGCCCTTCAGATAAATTTTTTTAAATAAAAAGTGCGCGGCAAGCTCTTTGCTTGCCGCGCACTTAAAATTTTACCCCCGGTTCGTCTGAATTTTATGGAGCGTAAAACGAAGGGGCGAGATGAGCGGTAAAATATCGCTGTTTGCATGGTATGCGCTGACTCACTAAATGTTCCGTTGAGTTAAAGTATACTTTTATTATAACAGCCCAAACTCTTTCTGTCAACAAAATCACTACTCTGGCACAGATATTACAGTAGTGATTTTTGCTAAGATTGAGGTATGGTACTCAACGATCTCATAGCCGAAAAATTAGAAGATTTGCGCAAGGAGCGCAAAATGGGTGTGTACACGCTCTGCACCAAAGCAGCCATTTCATACGAAACCTACCGCGGCATTAGGATGAAGAAGAACAAGGACATTTATCTTCGCACCCTCTTGATACTTTTGCGCGCCCTGGGCGTCACGGCCGAGGAATTCTTTGCCGATCCGCGCTTTAATGACGAGGAGCTGGATATCGACTTCAAATAGCCGCCATGCTGCAAGCCTGGTAATGCACGCTTATTTATTGACATTGCCGCCCTTTTTTATTAAAATATAGTTATGAATTACGTCACAAAAGAATTTCTCATCCCCCTCGAAAGCCCGTCTAGCGGCGATATGTACCAAAAGGTAAAGGCCGAAAACAGAATAAAATCCTACTGCCGCGCCCGCCTGGGACAGGATTACTCCATCATGTCGGGCGTGATGGCGGTGGAGGCACAGCTCTGCCCGGAATGTGCGAGGGTGAGGGACTGCTTCATCACTCAGCAGTTCATCTCTGCCGACTCAAAGGAGCGCATAATAGGCGCGACCTGTATGGAGTGCGACTGCGACTTTTTCGCCTATCAGGAGGAAGAGGACGCCGCCCCGCCGCAAAAATAAAAAATTGTGTGCAAGGTGCGCTTAAAACACTTGCTTTTATATAATTGTTATGCTAAAATAATTAAGGTTACGGTTACAAAGATAGCACGAAGACTCAACGGCCTTCTTTGTTCCCCGCAAATAACGTTCCATAGGAGGATAATTTAAATGGACAAGCAGGAAATCATTGCAAAGTACGCAACAAAGGAAGGTGACACCGGTTCTCCCGAAGTGCAGATTGCCCTTCTCACCGAAAGAATCAATCACCTCAACGAGCACCTCAAGGAGCACATTCACGACAATCACAGCCGCCGCGGTCTGTTAAAGATGGTCGGCCGCCGTCGCGGACTTCTCGATTATCTCAAATCCAAGGATATCGAAAGATACCGTGC
>DVNU01000034.1 GCA_018714165.1 Candidatus Coproplasma excrementipullorum
TAAACGCAATTCAGTATTCAATCTCCCTTATGTTTTCCACCAGACCGCCCACCATATCGGCGGCAAAAAACCTTACTCTGAACAAGTTTGACGCCTCGGCATACACCAGACCCGCCGCCCTGTTTTCGCCCGTCCTTTCGTAGAACTTCTGCGGGGGAACTACGACGTCGACAAAGTCGCCGAGATATGAGGCCAATTGCCCCGCGCGCGGCTTGAGCTCCCCGCACAGGTAGGCCGCGCTGTCGCCGCGGGTGAGAACACTTTCGAAGAAGGCGAAGTGCTTTACGCTGTCCGCAACGGGGCGCGTTTCGACCGTTCTGCCCGAAGTTAAAGTAAATTTCTGGCCGTCGTATGAATAATTACACTCGCCCACGCACCCCGCGCAGGTAGAAAACTGTACGGTTACCCCCAACATATCCCCCAGCGAATAGCTTTTTACGGGGTTACAGAACACCAGCTCGCCGCCCGCGGAGACTATGGCCAGCCAGTCCTGGCTGTATATGCATAGCACCTCTTTGCCGTTTACCTGCCCATCTCTCATCGTGGCCGAAGCAAAGTCCTCGTTCAGCTCGCGCAGGGTAATTTGACCGTCTGCGCGCTCGATGCACAGCATAACGCCGCCCTGGCGGCAGAGAGTGACCAGATGACCGCAAAAGTGCGTCTGGCACAGCATATGTACGGACATATCCTTGTATAAATAGCTTTTGACGTGCACTAAAACATCGCCGCCCAGCTTATATACGCCCGCAAACTGCGGCGGCGAGGAGATAAAGTTGTCATCGAGCAGAAAATTTGCGCCCATACGGTTGTCCGATGGCACGGCCTCGACAAACAGCGGGCTCCCATCCTCCGCCTCCGTTCTGCGCGTAAAACCATCGATAACCCCCGCATATGTGCCGTTCAACCGCAGCGCCGCGGGCACACAGCTTAAAAAATAAACAGTCATACTATTATACAATGTATAAGGGCAAAAAATTATGTCAATAACCCCTTTGCAAAGGAGGTTTTTATGAACAAGATAAACGGTTACACCGCCGAAGAGGCGGGAAGTCTGGTAAAGTATGTGTGCGAGGGCAAGCTTAAGGGCAAGACGCTGACGCGCATATTTGAAGAGTACGCAGCCAGAACGGGCAGGGCAAAGGGCAGCGTGCGCAACTACTACTATGCGCTCTTGAAAAAATCGGACGACGAGGACGTAAAGAAGGTGCTGAACGGGACTAATTTGAAGGCGGAGGCGATAAAACCGTTTACCGACGAGGAGACGGACAAGATACTGCGCGCCATACTCACCCAGAAGAGCAAGGGCATCTCTGTGAGGAGAGCCGTTTTGAACCTTTCGGGCGGGGACGACAAGCTGATGCTGAGATATCAGAACAAATACCGCAACGTGCTGGCAAAACAGCCCGAAAAAATAAAGGCAATTATGGAAGAGTGCGGGCTGAACACCGCAGACGGCGAACAGAAGAGGATTGAGGACAGGATAAACGAGCTATACGACGGCCTGACCGCCTCATTAAAGAGCGAAAACGAACGGCTGACCGCGCTCGTGCAGAGGCTGTGCGACGAAAACAGGCTGCTGAAATTGCAGATCAAGAATATGCGATAATGGCGCGGCGTTGTCTGCAATGCCGCGCATGAATTGCAGCTTCTGCCGCATGAATTCTCACGGCTGGCGCCGCTCCGTTAAGGTGAGAAATATTTAAAATAGATACTCACCATAATGGAGCAACCGCAGGTTGCGAGACTTCATGCCGCCTTAAAATTAGTTGATTAAAAAGAGGAATTGAGGCGGCAATTCATGAATACACAGCATTCAATTCAAGCACGAAGTGCAATTCATCGCGCACCGTAAGGCGCGCGTTCCATTATTTTACAGTAATACCCCTCACTATTATTTCACATACTGTTTTTGGAGAACAGCCGCGGGAATTGCACCTTAAGGCTGTTCACAAAGGAGTATTATGGAAAAATTTGTTTTGGGCGTAGCTTTGGGTATGGCGGGCGGCGCGCTTCTCGTCGCCAACAACTGCAAGCTGCGCAACCTGGTAAAGAAGAACCAGGAGGATCTTATGCAGAAGGCCGAACAGTACATCGACAAAAAGCTTGAAGAAAAAGGCTGTTGCGGCCGGGAAGAAGGGGAAGAATTATAAAATAAAGCGGGCGGACTTTTTAAGTCCGCCCGCTTTTACGCGTACATATTATCAGTATCTTGTGATCTCTACCGAGACAACTATGATGGGAAGCGCCGTTACGGTGAAATCCTCGAAGTTGGCAACATCCGCCTCGCCGAGGAGCACGTCGCGCGTATCTATAGGAACATCGCTTACAGTAACCGTATCCGATTCGATTGCGGAGATGAGGTCGGTGAGAGCCTGCGTTTCAATGAGCTGGCCGAATATGCAGTAATCGGAAGAGCCCGAAGATGAACTGGTCTGAATAGAGAACAGGCTGGTGGCGCTGTGCTGTTCGTAGTCGGCCATGATCACGACGTCGTCGTTGCCGTCCTTGTCGAGATAGACGGTGTCGTCAAAATCGTCGTCGAAAGACTTATCCGAATAATACATGCGCAGAGCACCGAAACTGCCCGTTAACTCGCCGTTCTGAATGACGTGAGTTTCGCCCACTTCGCCTATAACTGTGGGAAGGGCATCGATGTAACGCCCGTCGATATTGTCGCGGTATACGGATGGCGTAAGAGTATCCGTGTTTATGGCAAGATTGTAATACTCGGCTTCTTTGGAGTTAATTTCAAAGTAGTCGAGCATGCCGAGCTCGCCCTCGTCGTAGTCGGTCTCATAGGTATCGGAATACGAATAGCCTCCGCCGTACATATACGAACTGCCCGAATAGTTGTGGATTATGGTATTGTTATAAAATCCCGATTCGGCAAGTTCGATAAAGTGCCTGATCGTCTGAGGATACATATTGCGGTAGAGCTTGTAGTTCAGCTCATATTCGGTGCCGTCGTAGGAGATAGTAATAACGGCTTCGGGGTGAGAGGATTCACAGCCCGACATAAAGGGCACCGCAGTCAATACGGCCGCCGCCGCAACCGCCATAGCTATACGCTTTAAAGTCTTTTTCATAAAATTATCCTTATAATTAATACCCTATAATTTTACTTTAATCTCATTAAACAGTCAAGCAATTTAAGGGTTTAGCCCGCATTTTCACAAGAATAACGCAAAAGGCTGCGGCGCGTCTCCGACGGTCGACTTTTTAAGTTTGTCATTTCGAGCGTAGTCGAAAAATCTATCTCTATATTTCGGTCGATGTGTCCGCAGGGGCTTTACCATGTCCCGTGTTTTCTGATAGATTTCTCCGCTTCGCTCACTTCCGTTCGCTTCGGTCGAAATGACAAACAGGGGAGAATGCTTCAGTTTTGCGTTAAATGCTTATAAATACTTTCAAACCTTCGCAAACTGAAAAAGTGGCACTGCGCTTGCCCGAAATGACAAATTGGAAGAACCGTCCGTCTGTTTCGCCGGGCGACTGACAAAAACGCCGCGCAGGGCTCGCCCTGCGCGGCGTTGTAAAAGGGTTTTTTACGGGAAAGATTATTCAGCGACTGCGGTTGCGCCTGCTGCCTTGAGATCGGCAACGATCTTGTCAGCCTCTTCCTTAGCAACATTCTCCTTGAGAACGCCGCCCTTTTCAACAGCCTGCTTAGCCTCAACAAGGCCAAGGCCGGTGAATGCGCGGACAACCTTGATAACGTCGATCTTCTTAGCGCCTGCATCCTTGAGGACGATGTTGAATTCGGTCTTCTCTTCAGCTGCGGGAGCGGCTGCTGCTGCGCCTGCTGCGGGAGCGGCTGCCACTGCTACGGGAGCGGCTGCGCTTACGCCGAACTCTTCTTCAAGAGCCTTAACGAGTTCGTTGAGCTCAAGAACGGTCATGGATTTGATTTCTTCGATAAACTTCTTAACGTCTGCCATTTTTATTATTCTCCTATTATTTTTTAATTTATTGGTTGCGGCCGTATTTAAGGGCGCGCCGCGCGCCGCAGTTCAGGCGATTAAGCCTCTTTGCTCTGTGCAATACCGTTGAGTACGCGAACGATGCCGCCCATAAGATTGGAGAGTACGCCCGCGAAGTTTGCCAAAGGAGCCTGCATCGAGCCCAGCATCTTTGCAACAAGTTCTTCTCTCGAAGGCATGCTTGCAAGTGCCTTTACGCCCGCTTTGTCTACATACTGATTGTCCACGAAAGCGCTCTTCAAGATGATCTTGCCGTCGTAGCTCTTGGCCGCGTCAACCATTGCTTTTGCCGCGCTCGTCTCGTCGCCGCCGAACGCAACAGCCGTGGGGCCGTTGAGGTCTGCGTCGAACATGTCAAAGCCGAGCTCGTTGAAGGCCTTGCGAACAAGGGTGTTCTTGTAAACCTTGTATTCGCAGTTGGCTTTCTTGCACTTGTTGCGCATTTCCGAAACTTCAGCGACGGTAAGGCTCTTGTAGTCTACAAGTACGACTGACTTGGATGCCTTTATCTTGTCGATGATTTCCTGAACAACAACTTTTTTAGCTTCAAAGTTAGCTGACAAATTCTTTACCTCCCGTTTTATTCAAAAATAAAAAACCCTTGCGCCGCTTACGGCGCAAGGACAAAATAGCAGTATTGTTATAAATAAAGCACTTTAACCTTACAACCTCGGCAAGAAATTAAGGATAACTCCACTTGCTGTCTGCGGCGTAAATTAATTTTTACGTTGATATTATAAATATAATTTCCCCCTTTGTCAACTTGTTTTGCGGGGAATTTCAAATTTTTTCGTCTATTATATAAGGACACGTTATATAATATCATCCGCGCCGCCAGACATGGTTGCAATATTCCATAACTGCCTCCGCCGCAGACGACGGGTCGGAGAGCATATCCGGCGAATATTTGCAAAGAACGATTATTAAGTTGTTTCACCTTGTGTAAATTTCCGTGTTGGGCGGCACATATGTGCCGCCCAACGCGGAAAAACCTTTTAAAAGGCGCAGTCATACGATCGCGCCTTTTATCTATTTCTACGCAAACGAAATTTATATCAAGTCTTTCAGAACAGACAAATCCAACTTCCATTCTGGAATTTGGTTGCGGCGGCGGTGGGCTTCGTTTGCCTCGCCCAGGGCCTTGCGGTATTCGGCATAGGTACAATTGTTGACCTTCATAAAGTGCTCCGAGGCCTCCCTCTCCCGCCCCATAAGCTGGGTGCGGCCTATA
The DNA here is from genome assembly GCA_018714165.1 of Candidatus Coproplasma excrementipullorum. Lineage (GTDB taxonomy): Bacteria > Bacillota > Clostridia > Christensenellales > Borkfalkiaceae > Coproplasma > Coproplasma excrementipullorum. The sequence goes on from DVNU01000034.1 coordinate 5,212, forward strand.
TGGATGACCTCGTGGCAGGCGTGGCAGATTGCAATTACGCCCGTCAGCTTCTGCACGGCGTTGTCCTCGTCATAGCTCCACTGCTCGTGCGCCTCCAAACGCGCAGTCTTTGCGCCGCATATCATACACCGCCCGTTTGCCCTTGCATAGGCCTTCTTTCTTATTATATCCCAGCCGCCCGGCGGCAACAGCGAGCGCAGGTTGGAGTACCAGCAACTATCCGGCACCAGTTCAAAATTGAGTTTCATACCCTGATTATACACCCCGTGCAAAAAATTTGCAAAATTTTTGCGCGGGGTATTGACAATCTTTTCCGCAGGCGTATAATGAAAGTGATATCAAAATGATATCAAAAGGAGAATTTTAACAATGACAGAGAATGTGAACGAAAAGGTTATCCGCGGAATGAGGGGCGGCGTTGCGCTGGCGGTATTTATTGTGCTGTTTGCCGCCGCCATAGGCATGATTGCCGCGGGCATTGCGGCCAGCTCGACAACCGACGACCCCGCATACGTGGCGCTTTCGGCCGCGGGTTTTGTATTTATCGTCGTGCTTATAATCTGCCTGAACGGTTTTAAAGTGCTGGCACCCAATGAGGCGATAGTTTTAACCTTCTTCGGCAAATACTACGGCACGCTCAAAGAGGACGGTTTTTACTATGTAAATCCGCTGTGCTCGGCCATCAACCCCGCCGCGGGATTCGGAACGCTGGGCAAAAAGAAGATAAGCCTGAAGGCGATGACGCTCAACAACGACAAGCAGAAGGTAAACGACGAGGAGGGCAACCCCATTGAGATAGGCGTAGTCGTAATATGGCGCGTGGTGGACACGGCCAAAGCCGTGTTTGCGGTGGAGAACTACTCCTCGTACATAGCCACGCAGACAGACAGCGCCATAAGGCAGGTCGCGCGGCAGTACCCCTACGACGTATCGGACAACGGCGACGAAAAGTCGCTGCGCGGCTCCTCGCAGGAGATAGCCAACATTTTAAAGGCCGAACTTCAGGAGCGCGTGGATATGGCGGGGCTTGAAATACTTGAGGCGCGCATTTCCAACCTGGCGTATGCGCCCGAAATAGCGGCGGCAATGCTCCAGCGCCAGCAGGCGGCGGCGATAATAGCGGCCAGGCAGAAGATTGTGGACGGCGCCGTTTCGATGGTGGATATGGCCCTCAAAAAGCTGGCCGAAAACCACGTGTGCGAGCTTGACGACGAGAGAAAGGCGGCCATGGTCTCTAACCTGCTAGTCGTGCTCTGCGGCAACAGGGACGCCCAGCCCATTGTTAACAGCGGCTCAATCTACTAATAAATTAACGCTCGTTGTGCACTAGAGGTCGCGCACCAACTCGCCGTTAGCTTAAGGGCGCTGCCCTCGTGGGCGCAATCTTAAACAGCCCTACATTTATATAATTGCGCCCACTCACCTGCTGAGGCGCAGGTATGCGCAAATTGTGTCCGCTGGCGGCGAAATGAATTCGCCTTGCGACATTATTTGTGCGCCGCAGGCGCAATATTATGTTTGCAAGCGAAATCGCGCTTTCGCGCAGCAAGACCCAATTTGCTGCGGTCAGCAGCCTCAGCACAGTGAATTGCCGCGACAATATAATAAGAGGGCTATCTTAAGGTCGCGGCAAGAGCGCGTGGCGCTCAAACTAACGGAAAATTGGTGCATGCCCTCTAATGCACAATTTTCGTTAAGGAGTTTATATGTACGGCCCGCACGAAAATTGGTTCCTCGTCGACCCCAAAGACAAGGATAAATATACCGCCCTGACAAATAAACTGGGCGGCAATATGGTTATCAGCTTTATGATAGCCATAATCTCCGAATTCGCGGTGGCTATGATCGCCGCAGAAGCCCTTGCCGACTACGGAGTGTGGCTCTATATGGCCATAGCCGCGGCGTGGTTTGTCTACTACGTCGTCCTTATCGTGCGCAACAATGTGCAGAGAAAGGCCCTGCTGGCCGCAAACGAGGCCAAGTTTACCGACTGCGAGCTCGACGAGATAAGGCGCGGGCTGCAGAGAGAATATTACCTGTCTCAGCGTCGCACATCAATTGTTATGCTGTGCATAATTGCCGTCTGCACGCTTGCGGGTTTAATACTTGCGGTGTGTTGGACGGACTACTCACAGCCCGGTTGGGGCGCCACTATAGGCATTGCGGCGGGCACCTGCTTTATCTTCAGCCTGATACCCGCCCTTATTTCGGCATTTGTAATGGCTATCTTTTACGGCCGCAAAGTCAAGCCCGACGAACAGAGGGTGAGCGATTTGCTCACCGCGCAGTACGAGGAGGCATACTACCGCGAACACCCCGAAGAGAGGGAATAATTTAACTATGAGCGGCTCAATGCCGCGTTTACAGTTATGAGTTGCGCTTTGGCGCAACAGCTGCATACTGCTGAAGTTGAAGGACGCCAAGGCTTTTAAGGCGCGCCGTTCATCCCTGTGGAAGATGATGCGCGGAGACGCTGTTGCCCTGCCCTTTCACCTTTCACATGGCAACAGAAGGGACATATATGCCGCGCTTGCGGCTATGTATGAATATTATAAAAATAACAGAGGTAAAGAAAATGGCTGACAAGAACGACAGATTTATCATCACCTACAAACAGGGCGTTGCAACGAGGACGGAGATTCTTGTTGACAAGCTGACGGGCGTAAACTACCTGTTCCGCGTGGAAAACGGCTATGCCGGCGGCCTCACCCCTCTTCTGGATAAGGACGGCAAGCCCATAGTTACGCCAATGCCGAACGCTTAAACAGGCAACCTTTTCTGTCATGTTGAGCGTAGCAAGTGTAACGAGCGAAGTCGAAACATCTTGTTGGGGTAAGCGATTAGCTTAGCTGTTAATAACAAGTTCGGTTACAGCCCGACCAGATACTTCGGCTACGTTCGTCACTACCATTCCTCACTTCGCTCAGTATGACAATACACCCCAAAATCACGGAAAGTTGGTGCATATCCTCTTATGCACAACTTTCGTGAGGATTTTATTATGGAAAAACAGCCTAAAAAGCAGGTGCCGTTGCGCATTTCGGCCGAGCTGTATGCCGAGCTGGAGCGCTGGGCGGAGGACGACTTCCGCTCTTTGAACGGCGAAATTGAATATCTCCTCACAGAGTGCGTGCGCTATCGCAGGCGGGGCAAGAAGTGGCTGACCCCTCCCCTCCTCTCCGATTTAAACGACGACGGCACTTTAAAGGACGACAAGAAGTAATTGGTCGCAACATATGTGGCGGGCAACGGCCTTATATTCCAAAAATATTTTATGGGAGAATATGAATATGGACGAACAAACAGTTAAACAGATTACGCAAAATCAGACACGATCAAAACTTTTTATACGCATTGCAACCATCTGTCTTGTGGTGGCGGCCGCAGTATGCATTGTTATGCAGGTTACAAAAATGCAGGAGAGCAACCCAACGCTGTACTACATAATGTGGGGGGTGGTTGCAATATTTGCCGTGTCCGGGATGATATTGCTCGGCTGCGGTGACAGATTTAACTTTAAAAATTCACGCATTGCACAGCAGCTTGCCGCAAAATTTTTTGTTGAACAATTTAAAGATATAAACTTTTTTACCGGCAGCATAGCTCACATACAATTTTGCTACAGAGCCGACGAAATGGACGACGAAGAACTTGAAAACCTACCCGACGAGATGGAGAGCGCCGTCGTTATCAAGTGCGAGCAAACCAATTTGAGGTTTGAGTTTGACCTGCGGCCCGTGTGGGATATACCCTGCGCGCTCAGCTATGGCAGGGGAAAAACGATTACCGAAAACGACATGATATTTGACTATTTACAGGCAAAATGCTACCTTAGCGCAAACAGCGGAAAGATGCCTGTTGAAGTGACGTTTGACGACGGCCTGGGTAAAAAGCCCAAATATATTGTGGCCAACGGGCAGCTTTTAGAATTTAAAAC
>DVNU01000035.1 GCA_018714165.1 Candidatus Coproplasma excrementipullorum
CGGCTTAAAAACTTTTAACCCCGCGGCAGTACGTCGCCGCGGGCTCGTTTTTATTTCTCGGTTAGCTTACGGAGGGGCGCCCTGCCCGCTTCACCTTCGTTCGGCGGGGCGGCTTAAAAACTTTTAACCCCGCGGCAGTACGTCGCCGCGGGGAGTGTTTACAAAGTTATTATTCAATTTTAATTTCTTAGAGGTTCGCCTCGTGTAACGGTTACTTGTAATAAGCCGTTCGGGGTATTGTTCCCTTGCAGTAGTGCGTTTTCTCTCATCCAGGATAGCCTACAGTATTGTTGGTACCACTTGCAATATTGCAGTTAATTATCTTTCGATGGGTACTTGCAGGTCGTACTGCGAAATTAAAACCGTGTTTACGAATTTGAACCTCTGTACGTTGAATTGTACATTGGACTATACCTTCCTTATTCTTCGAGTGCCCTTGAGAATACTGTTCTGAACATTTTGAAGTACCTCTCGTGCATTGAATTCAGGAATTATTTAATTTTTTATGCGCTTATTCCCAAAGCGCCTGAGGAAACAGCTCGTATCATTTTCATAGTTGTAACCTCCTTGGCTTTATTTTGGTGTATATATCTCCACGGGCGGTCGCTCTTCGGCTGTCCGCTCAACAAATAAAACCTTGGCCCGCTTTCGCGGCTACTTATACGTCATATAGCTTACTCCCGAAATTAATGTTGCGCGCTAACATTTTTTGTAAGTTATTTTCTTTTTGTACTTTAAGTATACCATAAAAAAATGAGATGTCAATACCTTTTTCAAAAAAAGTTTGTGAAAATTAGAAAAAGTTTAAAAAGGGGCATTTTTTGGCCGCTTTTATTGCATTTTTGCTTATATATGGTATAATTGTAGCTGATAACACCCGTTAAGGAGGCAAAAAAATGAACGAGATTATAGCCAATATGGTAACCAGAAGAAGCATAAGAAAGTACAAGAGCGACCCCGTGCCCGCTGAACTTTTGAACGAGGTGCTGAAGGCCGGCGAATACGCCGCCACAGGCATGGGCAGGCAGTCCCCCATTATTCTGGCCGTGACCGACAGGGCGGTGCGCGACGAGCTTTCGGCGCTCAACGCAAAAATTATGGGGCGCGAGAGCGATCCCTTTTACGGCGCTCCCGCCGTGCTCGTTGTGCTGGCGGACAAGAGCGTGCCCACGCACGTGTACGACGGAACGCTGGTTATGGGCAACCTGATGAACGCCGCCCACGCGCTGGGATTGGGTAGCTGCTGGATTCACCGTGCAAAGGAGACCTTTAAACTGCCCGAGGGAAAGGCCCTGCTTGCAAAACTGGGCATCACGGGCGACTACGAGGGCATAGGCAACTGTATCATCGGCTATCCCGACGAAGAGAAAGATGCCAAGCCCCGTAAAGACAATTATATATACTTTGTTTAACGCAAATCTCGTCTTGGGCAGCTACGGTTTGCCCTCTAAATACAATTAATTTAAAAGCAATGCGGCGGGCGCACGGAAAATCCGTGCGCCCGCCGCTATTATTATGTTTTTACCACAACTATTCACTCTTCACTATTAACTATTCACTACATTCACCGGGCGGCCCTCGATGAAGCACTTTAAATTATACGCCGCGGCCTCAACCAGCCTCTGACGCGTTTCGCGGGGCACCCAGGCGACGTGGGGAGTGATTATGCAGTGCTTTGCCCTGAACAAAGGGCAGTCCTTCTTCATGGGCTCGGCGGCAATGACGTCCAGACAGGCCCCTCCCAGCCGCTCCGAATTGAGCGCCGAGGCGAGTGCGCGCTCATCTACAAGTCCGCCGCGCGCGGTGTTTATGAGCACGGCATCCTCCTTCATCAGGGCGAGAGTGCGCGCGTTCACAAGCCCCGCCGTGCTTTCGGTGAGCGGACAGTGAAGCGACAAAAAGTCGCTGCGGGCAAAAATCTCATCGGAGGACACCTGCTCGTAGGGACAATCGGCAGGCGGCGTGCGCGTACAGACGATGACCTCCATCCCCATCGCTTCGGCAATGCGAGCAACAGCCCTGCCTATGTTGCCATAGCCGTATACGCCGAAGGTTTTGCCGAAAACTTCGTGCGTCTGCCAGGGCATGTAGCTGAAGGTCTTGACCCTCTTCCAGTCTCCCTTGTACACCGACGCCGCATACTTATCGGCGGCGCCGCAAAACATCAGGAGCAAAGCAAACACGTGCTGGGCTACGGCGTGCGTGGAATAGCCCGGCACGTTGCACACAGTAACGCCCCTCTTGCGGCAGGCCGCGAGGTCTACGTTGTTGTAGCCCGTGGCATATATGCCGATAAACTTAAGCCGCGGACAGGCGGAGAGCAGCGCTTCATCCACCTGAGCCTTGTTGACAAGGAGCGCCTCGGCTTCCCCCGCGGCGCGGGCCAGCCCGCCCGGAGTAAGCGTGTCGTAATAGGTAACGTCGCCCAGTTTTTCGAGGGAACAAAAGTCGATATCCCCCGCGGACAATGTGCACAAATCGACCGATACTATATCCATTTCAATCTCCCGTAAGCGTAAATATAAACTCGTCCCAGCCGACAGGGGTCTGCCGCTCGAACGAAGCCGACTCGCCCGCTCTTTCCAGCACGAAGTAGTGGGCAACCGCGCCCTCCATCAGGCGGAAACAGACGGCGCCGTCTATTATGTCGTCTATAATTATCCTGAAAAAATTCAGGCGGAATATTTCATCGAGAATATATTCGCCGCGCGCGAGTTCAAGGCTCTGTTCACCGCCGTACTCGCAGTCGTCGGCTGCAGAATTGACTTTTACAATGAGTTTCATAAGTATATAATAACACTGCGCCGTAAAAAAATCAATATTATTTTTAAAATTGGTATGTACAAACAACAAAACGAGTGTTATAATATAATTACAAAATAAAAAAAACTATCCGGAGCGGCATATGACAAACAAAGACAACATAAAGGATATCAGATTCATCAGCATGGGCGAACTGCTTTTACGCCTTTCGCCCCCCAACAACGAAAAGATACGCAGCGCCAACCAGTTCAACATAACCTTCGGCGGAGCCGAGGCAAATATTGCGGTGTCGCTGGCCAACTTAGGCGTGGACGCCTCCTACTTTACCGTAGTGCCCGATTCGTCCATAGGCAAGGCGGCAATAAGGTACATACGCACAAACGACGTGCACTGCTCTCCCTGCGTTTACGTTTCGGGGGACAGGATGGGCATATACTTTCTGGAAGAGGGCTTCGGCGTGAGGGCCAGCAAGGTCACCTACGACAGAAAGGATTCGGCCTTTGCCAGGTTTGATTTCTCCACAATAGACTGGCATAAAAAACTTGAAGGCTTCACCTGGTTGCACCTTTCGGGAATAACGCCCGCACTGTCGCAAAACTGCCGCGAGCTGATGATGCTTGCCTTAAAGGCGGCAAAAGATATCGGCATGACAGTGTCGTTTGACTGCAACTACCGCTCCGCGCTGTGGGGTTGGCAGGAGGCGCGCGACTGCATAACCGAGTACCTGCCCTACGTTGACGTGCTGTTCGGAATAGAGCCCATAAACCTTCCCGGCCCCGACGGCAAGGATATGAAGGACGGAATGTCGATGAACCCCACATACAAGGAGCAGGACAGAATATTCCGCGAGCTTGCAAAGCGCTACAACTTCAAGGCCATAGGCAGACACGTCAGATATGTTCATTCGGGCAGTGAAAACAGTCTTAAGGCCTTTTTGTGGTATGACGGCGAAACCTACGAGAGCCGCACCTTCCGCTTCAACATACTCGACCGCGTGGGCGGCGGCGACGCCTTTGCCAGCGGCATAATCTACGCTATGATGAGGCAGTTCAAACCCGAAGACATTGTAAACTTCGGCGTGGCCTCCTCCGTCATCAAACACACTATGCACGGCGACTTCAACATCACCGACGACGAAGAGTCGATAATAAACCTGATGAATATGAATTACGAAATACGCCGTTGATTGCGGCACAAGCCGCACCAACACCGGCGGCGCATTACACGCGCCGCATTTTCCTCCTCATAACAGTAAGCGCGCCTGCGGCAATGCCGCAGGCGCGCTTACTTTTTAATTCAAACACATTTTTCAGAGCAATTACAGACATATTTTTAAATTGCCCCGCATATATGCCGCGTTTACTGTTGTGCGGACGGGGAGGCAATTCCTTCGTCGGGGTCGTCCATTCTGCGCAGAACGATGCGGAACCTGAAGAAAAAAATCGTGCCGCATATAACCGCCGCAGTGGCATCGGCAATGCATTCCGCCCAGTATACCCCGCCGACGCCCATCGCCATAGGCAAAAGATATGCGAGGGGAACAAGCAGAATAATTTTGCGGAGAACGGCAATAAACAGGCTTATTTTTGCCTCGGTTACGGCGACAAACGTCGTCTGACAGGCGCGTTGCACGCCGAATATGAGCATTCCCGCCACAAAAACCGGCAGATACTGCTCGGTTAGCGACAGCACCACTTCATCCTGCGTGAATATGCGGCCCATAAGCGACGGCAGGCACATCATAAATACAGCCAGAAGGGAACACCAGCCGAAACATACTATGAGCGTGAACAGATAACACTGTTTTAACCTGGCTCTGTGTTTTGCGCCGTAATTAAAGGATAGTATGGGGGTAACGCCCTGGGTGAAACCCGTAATGGGCGTAGTTATAAGCATCATCGCGCTCTGCAGAACGGTAAGCGCGGACACATAGTTGTCGCCGCCGACGGCCGTCATGTCGCCGTAATATTTGAGCCTTCCGTTCAGAACAAAGCCTATTACCGATTCGGTGGCGGACATTACAAACGAAGCCACGCCCAGCGCGGCTATGGCGCCGATTATCTTAAAATCGGGTCTCATCGCCCCGAAATTAAGGCGGAGAGTGAGTTTGCGGTTGAGCAGCGCGGCTACCACGAAACAGGCGCTTAAAAACTGGCTTATCACGGTGGCCACGGCCGCGCCGCTGACGCCCATGCCGAACGTAAAAATAAACAGCGGATCGAGAGCGATATTTGCCACCGCTCCGATTATGACGGAGACCATGGCCGTGACGCTCCTGCCCTGTGCCGTGAGAAAGGTGTTGAGGCCTGTTGCAAGTTGCACAAACAGCGTGCCTGTCAGATACACGGTGAGATAGTCATATGCATACTGAAAATTGCTTTCGCCCGCGCCTATGGCGTATAGAAGGGGCGAGGCACAAAAATATGCAATAAGACCCAGCACCACCGAAAAGAAAACAAGAAGCACAAAGCCGTTGTTCAGAAATTTTCGCGCGCGATGTTCGTTGCCCTCGCCCAGCGCCTTTGCCGCCAGAGGGGCGCCGCCGCCAGACACAAAGGACGAAAAGGCCGCGATGAAAGTGAGCACAGGCGTGCACAATCCAAGCCCGCCCAGCGCCGCCGCACCGACATCGGGCATATGGCCAATATAAATTCTGTCTACAATGTTATACAGCAGGTTTACAACCTGCGCAAGGACGCACGGTATACCCATCTTGAGGCACAGCCGCCAGATTTTGTCCCTGCCCATCTCCTGTTCTTTCATAACCACAATTATACTCGCGACGCATACAATAAGCAACTTAAATTGCAAATAAATTTGGACATCGCTTTCCGTTGCCTTAACGCTGCCGTCTGCCCGTCAAATTATTGTATTATTTGTATATACTGTATTATTTGTATTATATAAATTGTATTAACTATATTAAAACATTGATAAAAAAACGGGCCGCGCGGTTTTTGCCGCGCGGCCCGTTTTAAAACTTTCAATCATTGAGAATATTGCGGCCCTGCGGCCCAAAACATATATCAACCTGTGACGGACACATCGCTGTTCAGGCTGTTGAGATATTCTCTGACCGTGGTAAGCTGACCGTTGTAGCTGAGCGGGTTGGAGTTTATGTCGCGCAGGGTGACACTCTCGGCCGAGTAATTTGCGGTCAAATCAAAACTTGCGCTGTACTCGTCTTCGCCATCGACAAAAGCAAAGGCAAACTTCGCGGCGGATGAAGTCAGCACGCCCTCTCCGTCAAACCCGTATGTGACGGTCATATTTGTAATGCTTGCATACACGCCCTCGGCCACGGTCAGCGTAAAGCCGTTCTCAAAACTTATGACGGCATTAAGCTCAGCAAGCAGAGCCTCTTTGAACTGTTCGGCCGTAACCGGCACTCCCGAAGAACCTGCAAGCAGGTTGATGAGGTCGACTATCTTCAGCTCGCCAACAGGCGTATCTATGCCTGCCAGAGCGGCCAGATCCTCATTTCCGAGCAGCGAGCCGATATAATCGTACAGGCTCTGCCCATCTTCGGGTTCTGGAAGAGTAAATGCAGGGGGCTGTATGGCGTCCGTCGCGCCGTCCTGGGACAGAGAAAAGATGACGAGATTGACCAAAGTGTACAGCTGTTCGGCGCTGACAACGATGTTTGCCGCATTAAACGTATTCACAAAGAGATTGTTCGCGTATATATCCGAAATTGTCGTCTCGTCGGTCAGCGAATTGATCATTGTCAGCACATCGTCGTACATCGCGCTCATCAACGCTACCATGTTGAGAGTCAGGCTGTCATCCGAAAGGGTGACCGCGCTGTAACTTTCGGCAAGGGTTGCAAGTGCAAAGACGCTGTCCGTACTGAAAGCTACGGGCATTGCCCCGGCCGAACCGACGGTACCTATAGAGCCGTTTGCCAGTTCGTTGAACGAGGGCACGAGCGTGACCTGCGAAAAATCGGCGGGAACCTGGGCATATGTATCGGCCGAAGGAAAAACCTGCATATCGCGCATAAATATGTAACCGTACTCGGGGCCGTCTTCGCCTTCGATGCCGGCGTTCAAATCCATATCGAAGGTTTTTATGTCGAGCAGGCCGTCAAGATCTATCGAAAGCCGGGTTGCGCCGGCTTCGTTTAGGGGCGAGGTGCCGGACATATCGATTGTGCCGGTCACCGCCGCCGAGTTATATGTTGCCGAAGCCGTAGCCTCCTGCGACTCGTTTATAAACTTTTGGGTTTCGGACTCACCGCCGCAGGCGGAGAGAGCAAAACTGCCCGCGGCAACGGCTATTGCGCCGCCAAGGGCGATAAAACGCTTGAATTTTTTCATAATCAATCCTCTCTTTAAATTCAGTAAAATAATTATATCACACAAATTTACTAAAATCAACCATTACATACAATATTTTGTTGGTTTTTTAATTTGTATTAATTGTATAATTTGTATTATGTGTATTAACATTTTACAAAATAAACGGCGGCAGACGGACAGGAAAACATTGGGCGAAAAAATATGGACTAATTTTGGTTTTGGGTATTGAATATTATAACGCAGTGTGCTATAATAGAGTATGAAATAAAATGCAGGGGGATAACCATGAAAGATAAAAACTGCGGATATTGCATGCGCGGCGAACTTCTGGAAAAATTCGGCATCTATATATGCGATCTGGAAGTTTCAACGCTCATTCTCTTTAAAGAACAGTCCAAGCGCGGCAGATGCATAGTCGCGTACAAAGACCACGTGAGCGAAATTGTGGACATCTCCGACGAGGAGAGGAATAAATTTTTTGCCGACGTAAACCGCGCGGCAAAGGCCATTCACAAGGTATTCAAGCCGAACAAGCTCAACTACGGCGCCTATGGCGACACGGGATGCCATCTGCACATTCACCTGTGCCCCAAGTATAAAGACGGTGACGAATGGGGCGGAACGTTTACGATGAATCCCGGTAAGGTTTTCCTTACCGATGAGGAATATGCGCAGATGATTGAGCAGATCAAGGCAGCGCTGTAACAAAATAAGCTTAAGTAATTTTTATTATTTGATAACGGAGGAAATCAGCCAATGGCACATAACGTTATTGCGGAGGCAAAGCGCTGTTTAAACTGCAAAAAGCCTCTGTGCAGACAGGGATGCCCCATCAATACGGACATACCCAACTTTATTTCTACATTTTTAAAGGGCGACATCGAGGCCGCGGGCAAAATGCTGTTCGACAATAACCCGCTCTCCGTAGTATGCTCGATCGTGTGCAATCACGGCAACCAGTGTCAGGGACACTGTGTGCGCGGACTCAAAGGCGAACCCGTGGAAATTTCGACGATCGAAAACTACATCTCCGAGCGCTATCTGGACAGTCTGGTGCTTGAGCGCCAGCCTTCAAACGGCATTAAGGTTGCAGTTATCGGTTCGGGTCCCGCGGGCATAACTATATCTATCAAGCTCGCCCAGCTGGGATATGACGTGACCGTGTTCGAGAGCAAGACGGACATAGGCGGCGTGCTACGCTACGGCATACCCGACTTCCGCCTGCCGCACGCGATTATCGACAGGTACAAGCAAATAATGTTGCACCTTGGCATAAAGATAAGGCTTAACGTGACGATAGGCAAGGCCTTCGGCATAGAGGAGCTGTTCCGCGACGGATTCAAGGCCATATCCATAGGCACGGGCGTAACCTGGCCGATAGCCCTGAACATCAAGGGCGAAACGCTGGGCCACGTGCACTACGGCGTACACTTTTTGGAGAGACCCGAAGGCTACGAGCTGGGCAAGAGCGTAATTGTAATCGGCGCGGGCAACGTGGCCATGGACGTGGCGAGAACGGCGCTCCGCCGCGGCGTGCGCGACGTAAAAATCGTTGTGCGCTCCGACCGCTACACCGCAAGCGAAGAGGAAAAGGAATACGCCGAGATCGAGGGCGCGCAGTTCATCTTCAACAAGGCGCCCATAGAGATAACCGACGAGGGCGTAATTTTTGCCGACACCGTCTGCGACGAAAACCACAAGGTCATATCCGTCTCCAAAGAGACAGAGTTGATGAAGGCCGACACGGTTATGATTTGCGTTTCGCAGAGGCCCTCCAACCTCATCCTCACCAACACACAGGGACTGGAGACCAACGATCGCGGCCTGGCCAAGATAGACAGCCAGACGGGAGAGACGACCCGTCCCGGCGTGTTTGCTTCGGGCGACGTCGTCAAGGGCGCAAAGACGGTTGTTGAGGCCGTTGAACAGTCCAAGCGCGTGGCGTTTGCAATGCACGAATATCTGCAGAGCCTGCCCAAAGAATAATATGTTGCTGAATATAAAATAATGAGGGGCGAGCCCGTAGGGCTCGCCCCTCATATATTTCTGCATTATTAATATTACAAAACTCAATCGTCGCCCTCGTCGAGCGCCTCTATGTAGAAGCTTACGGGTCGGAAGCCGTCGTTGCAACTTATCATAGCAGAACGTGGATTTTTCATCCAGCCGTCAAAGAAATTGCCGCCGCCGGCCATAAGCTCCTTTACAAAATACTCCATGCTCTCCCACGCGCTCCGGCACAGCCCGTCGGGGCGTTTGCCGCCGACCGAAACAAAGCTGTCGCCCACCGACACATCGCAAGCGTGTTCGATGGGATTTTCGTACTTTTCTATCAGATCGTCGTGCCGCGCGGCTTTAACCGCCGTTATCCTGACCTTTTTCATTCCGCGCCTCTGCGATTGGGCGGTGCATATGCGCCGTCCAAATACATTTTTATATCAATTTTATCTGTAACTTACACGCGTCTTTTCGATATTGCGCGACTTGATTGCATCCCACAGCTTGCCGTATTCGGCCACTATTATGGGCACCAGGGACAGGCCTATGGTTATCAGCCACTGCTGCCAGCTGAGGGCTGTCATCTCCAGCGCTTCGGCTATGGGAGTTATGGCCGCAATCAGCGCGAATACGATTATCATAACCGCACAGCTGATGTACAGCTGGGGGTTGTCCTTTACCTTGTACTTATACAACATCGAGCGCGAGCGCACGGTGAGCACGTGCAGAATGGACGTCCAGCCCGTGATGAGGAAGGCCATCGTTCTGCCTGCCGCAAGAGAATTTTCGCCGCCGCCGAAATCGACGTGCATACCGATGTAGTAGCCCACAAGCGTCACCGCCGCAAAGGCGAAGATCTGCTGAATAATTACCTCCATCAGTCCGCCGCCGAAGAAGGATTCGTTGCGGGCGATGGGTTTTCGCTTCATTATGCGCTTATCGGACTCCTCTTTGGAGAGCGCCAGGCCGGGGATACCGTCTCCCAGCACGTTGATTATGAGCAGCATTATGGGAGTTAAGGGTAGTTCCCAGTTTATGAACTGCGCAAACAGCATAACGACAATTTCCGAAATGTTGCACACGAGCAGGAAATAAACGAGCTTTCTGATATTTGAAAAGATATTCCTGCCCTCGCCGACGGCCTCGATTATGGTGGAGAACTTGTCGTCGGTCAAAATCATCTTGGCGGCGCTCTTGGAAACTTCGGTGCCGTTTATGCCCATTGCCACGCCGACGTCCGCCGCCTTTAAGGCGGGCGCGTCGTTTACGCCGTCGCCCGTCATGGCTACGACTTCGCCGCGCGACTGCCAGGCCTTGACTATGCGTATCTTGTCCTCCGGCGACACGCGCGCGTAGACCGAATAGAACTCTATGGAGTCGTTCAGCTCCTCATCTGTCAGTTTTGAAAGCTCCTGACCGGTGATTACGCCCTCGCCCGCGGCGATTATGCCCAGCTCTCTGGCTATAGCAGCCGCAGTTGCGGCGTGGTCTCCCGTTATCATTATGGTGCGTATGCCCGCCGCCTTGGCCTTGGCGATGGCCGCGGCCGCTTCGGGACGGGGCGGGTCGATAATGCCCACAAAGCCTGCAAATGTCTGCCCGCTCTCCAGTTCGGATATGTCGGCAGGGAGCCTGTCGATGAGCTTGTACGACAGCGAAATGACGCGGAGCGCGTCCGAGGCAAAGCTGTCGTGCGTGTCGGTGAGCGGCTTCATATAGTTTAAATCACTTCTGTCAAAGGGCAGACGGTCGAAGGCGCCCTTGGTCAGAACAAGGTAGCCGCCCTCCTCATTTTTATAGACGGCCGTCATCATCTTGCGGGCCGAAGAGAAGGGAATTTCGGCAACCTTTTCGTAACTTTTCTGAAGGGCGGGGTAATCTATGCCCTTGTTGAGTGCGAGGCGCACTATTGCGCTCTCGGTGGGGTCGCCGAATATCTTTAAGGAGCCGTCGTCGTCCGTGCCCACGGTCGCCACGCAGGCCAGACACAGCTTTTCAAGAAAGTCCATCTGACCGTCGGTGAAGTTGGCCTCCTCCGACACGGGTTCGCCGCCGTATACCCACAGCCGCTTTACCGTCATCTTGTTCATCGTCAGCGTGCCCGTCTTGTCCGAACAGATTACAGACGTAGAGCCCAGCGTTTCGACGGCCTGCATCTGGCGGACAAGCGCGTTTTTGGAGGCCATCTTTTTGGCGCCCTGCGCAAGTATGAGGGTGACTATGAGCGAAAGCGTTTCAGGCACGGCCGCCACGGCCAGCGTTACGGCGATCATGATCATGTGCATCAGCTCGTGTTTGTAGACAAAGAACCCGACGACGAACATAATAATTGCCGACATTATTGCCAGGCCGCTTATGACCTTGCCCACCTTGTCGAGGCGCATCTGAAGGGTGGTCTTTTGCTGTTTGGTCTCGGTGAGGAAGCGCGCGATCTTGCCTATCTCGGTGTCCATGCCCGTGCCCGTAACTATGGCCGAGGCGTTGCCGGCCGTGACAAGACAGCCTGAGAACACGCAGTTGGCCCTGTCGCCCAAAGGCACTTCGCCGTCGAATACGGCCGAGGCGTCCTTTTCGGCGGGCACGCTCTCGCCCGTGAGCGACGATTCGTCCACGGCCAGGCTCTCACTGCGTATCAGCCGCGCGTCCGCGGGGACGAGATCGCCCGTCTTGAGCAGTATAATGTCGCCGGGGACGAGCTCTTCGGGGTTGAGTTCCTGCACGTTGCCGCCGCGTATGACGCGGCATATGGGCGAGGCAAGCGACGAGAGAGCGTCCAAGGCGTTTTCGGCCGAGCGCTCCTGCGTGACCGCAAGAATGACGTTCATTATTATAATGACGATGATTACAAGCGGCTCGATGAGGCTCTGGGGGCCCTCCCATTCGAGAATGGACATCACCAGGCTGAGCACGGCAGCTATTATAAGGATAATAGTCGAAACGTCCTTCAGCTGGCCGAGTATCTGGCTTAAAAGGCTCCTCTTCTTCTGTTTTTCGAAGGCATTGCGCCCGTACTTTTCAAGGCGCTCGGCGGCCTCGGCCGAAGCAAGGCCTGCAGCGACGTCCACGCCCTGTTCCTGAGCTGTGAGCTCAGCCGACTTGAGGTAATTTTCCATCGGTATCCTCTTTTAATCTAATAATTTTATATATCGCAACTGTAATAGTTTTACCATATTATACACGACAGCGCGTCTGTTTTCAAGAGCAAATCCAAAATTTAACCTGATATTCACGCCAAAGCAGCCCTTTTGCCGCGCTATCTGCGCCATAAGGCCTTTAAAACTGCCTGTTCATACAGATGTCCAGCGCCCTCTTCTGCGCGGGCGAAAACTTTTTGCCCCGTCTCCACACGGCAAACCACGTGCGCCGCAAATCGAGGTCAACCAGAGCTATTTCGCGCAATTGCCCCCGCAATATGTGCCGTTCAACGAGGGCGAAGGGCAGAACGGCGACGCCCAGCCCCTCCTCTGCCGCGGCAATAAGCGCGCTGTTGCTCGACGACTGGACGACGGGCGAACAGGACAGCCCTCGCTCCGAAAATCTGGAATCGAGCAGATCGCGCGAGGCGCTGCCCCTGAGTCGCAAAAGAAGGGGCAGTTTTACCAGCGAAGCGCCGTCGGCGCTCTGCGGAAGGGGCGCCGACGGCGCACACACGGCGGCCAGCCTGTCGCTCCCCCACTCCTTTGCCTCTATATCGCCGGAAATGCTCCCCTCAACTATGGCAAAGTCCAGCCCGCCGCCAGAAATTTCGGATACGATTGCGGCCGTGCTGTCTACCAACGCGCGGCATTCAACTCCCTCAATATGTGATTGAATGGCGCATATCAGGCGGGGAACGACAATTTTACCCGCCGTCATTGATGCGCCTATGCGCACCGACGGAGTGGCCCGCGCCGCAGTTGCGGCGGCCTCGAACGAGTCAAATTCCGCCACGACTTCCGCCGCCTTTGCCTTGAGCTTTTCGCCTTCGGGCGTTAAAATGAGTTTGCGCCCCACGCGCTCAAAGAGCTGAACGCCGTAGTAGCCCTCCAGCTCGGCTATGGCCTGGCTGACGGAGGGCTGGGCCACGCATAAATTTTGCGCCGCCCGCGTCACCCCGCCCTGACGGCAGACTTCCAGAAAGGTTCTTATGTGCCTGATTGTCATAGCTGAATACCTATGTTTTTTATTAAATTATAATATTTTACATATACTTTGTCAAGGTGTATAATGACAATCGCAAGGAGGCCGTATGAAAAAATTGAAGATGTGCGCCCGACTGTTTTTTACTATGCTCAAAATCGGGCTGTTCACGTTCGGCGGGGGATATGCTATGATCACCCTGCTTGAGAACGAGTTTGTGACAAAGCACAGGTGGCTGGAAAACGACGAATTTGTAAACATTGTGGCGATAGCAGAGTCCACGCCCGGCCCTATAGCCATTAATTCGGCAACATATGTGGGCTACAAGCTGGCGGGGTTCTGGGGCTCGCTGGCCGCCACAGTCGCCGTGTGCATACCGTCGTTTGTAATCATATACTTAATATCGCTGTTCTTTGAGGCGTTTATTCAGCTTGAATACGTGGCCTACGCCTTCGAGGGCATACAGGTATGCGTGATATTTTTAATATTCAGCGCGGGAGTAAAGATGTTTTTAAAGCTGCCCAAAACGGCCTTCAACATCATAACCTTTGTAGCCGCCGCGGGTTGCATGATAACGCTGAGCGTGCTGGCGATCAGCTTTTCTTCCGTATACTATGTGCTGATAGCCGCCGCGCTCGCCCTGGCTGTGTACCTTATAACCTTTTTCCGCTCCCGCAAGAGGGGCGGCGCGGCCGACAAAGCGGCCGCGCCGCCTCCCTCCCCCTGCAACTGCAACGCTCCCTCCCCCTGTCATACTGAGCGCGGCCGAAAGATCCCGGAGCAAAGCGACGGACAGGGGAAAAAGGAGGACGGACAATGATTTACCTGACTCTATTTTTAACCTTCCTGCAAATCGGCGCTCAAGGCGAACCGTATTCCGCTTCGCTTCATACGGCGCGCCACCGCCCCTTTGCTGCTGTCAAAAGGTCAATATTATGATATATTTAACCCTATTTTTAACTTTTTTGCAAATCGGTGCTGTGTCGTTCGGCGGGGGATACGGAATGATTTCGCTCATACGCGAAGTTGTAATCTCCAACAACTGGCTGACCGAGGAGCAGTTTTTAAGCTTCATCGCCGTTGCAGAGTCCACCCCCGGCCCGCTGGCCGTAAATATGGCCACATTCATCGGTTCGTCGCAGGCGGGCATACTCGGCGCGCTGGCAGCCACGCTGGGCGTGGTGTTGCCGTCGTTTGTGATAATACTCATAATCGCCGCGCTTATAAACAACCTTTTAAAATACGCGGGCGTGAAGAGCGTGCTGAACGGTATTCAGCCGGCGATTATCGGGCTGATTATCGCCACGGCGATAACAATGTTCATAACGCAGATATTCGGCTTCACTTCGGTGGGCGACAGCTTTGCCTTCAACTGGAAGAGCCTGGTTATGTTCGCCATAATCGCCGCCATTGCGCTGGGCTGGCGGCTGTGGAAAAAGAAGACATTTTCGCCCATACTGCTCATTTTGATTTCGGGCGGGCTGGGTATACTGATGAACGTGATAGTATAAAAGAACAGGCGGGCGGGGCGCACAAATGTGCGCCCCGCCCGCCATAAAATTATTGCTCAATGTCTTGACAACTTTTAGTAAAGCGAATATAATATAAATAGACAAGGGCGAAACCGGTGTAGGCGGCTAGCCTGAGTTTTGAGTAATTATCAAATAACTGCCTCGTTCAGGACACCGAGGCAGTTATTTTTTTATACGAATGATTATTGACGTTTGATTTATTGTTACGGAATTAATAATTCCGGCGTTTAATAAACGCAACAATATGTAAACAATGTCGTCAGTCATATAAATCACCCCCTTGTAAGAGAGTGCTAACCGCCAAGGTCGCCCTTGCTACAGCAATATAATACAGTAAATACAATTATTTGTCAAACTATTGTTTGGCGCGGCGCCTTGTTCCAAGGCGCCGCGCCCTTATTGCTTTTCCATTCCCCCACCTCTCTTGCCCCCCTTTGGTTAAAGGGGGGACGGTTTGCTTACGGCAAACCGAGGGGGGAATCGTTCTTTCTATTTTCGATTCCTCCCCTACACCTCTCAAACGGCGCAAGGACAACGCCATTTTCGGCCACCGCAAACACGTGACATATGTGTTTGCTCATCTCGCACGGCAAAACAGTGAGTTATCACTGTTTTGAATATCCCGTGCTCGTCCTTATCCAAGGGAGGGCGAGTTTAGGCGATATAACTGCTAAAAAAAGAAGCCGCCGCCCGCGGAGCGGGCGGCGGCCATATTTTAAATATTGCGAGCAAAAGGCATAATAAACCAAAGTTGCAGCAAATTTTTTGACGTTTTGCTCCGCGCAAAAAGGGGCTGAGCGCGGCACAAATCGCCAGTGGCGTGCGGCCGGCCTGATGAATGAACGGCCACCTTTGCCGGCCGATAAAAATTCGTTTTTAACGGCAGGGGCTTTACCGCCAGACAACCGCCATTACAGGGTTGAGGCAAAACCTACCGCTTAACCTGCAACCTTACGATTATATTATACCACCCGAATGTAAAAAATTCACTCACAATATTTTAACAAATTTGTAAAAAGTTTAAGGTAATTTATCTTTTATTTGTATAGTTACCACTAATTCCCCCGTTAAAGGTTCCTCCCCACACGATTATATAATAGTCGTTTACATTGTGATGGCCCTGTACTGCATCAGTATATCTCCCAGGAGTAGCGCCGATGCTTAAAGCGGAGCCATCGCTACCAGTGAAAATACCGCCATAAATGTTTAATTTTGAATCAGGCTCGCCGTACCATATGCCGTTCTTATTACCGCCGGTTTTAGTACTTGAAAATTCACCATTATAAATATTTACAATACTACCGTTTGCACCCTGTGGAATATTAGTTTCAAGGGTCATTCCTGTATCTGCTGCTGTAATGGTAGGATTTTTTGTCGAGTCATTCCGGTCACCGAATGTTACATTTGCATTGTACCAAACGGCAAAACCCGTTGAACCTCTAACATTTATTTTACCACCGGTCATAGTTACGGTTGCAGTTGTATTAACAACCTGATTTTGGTCATTAGTTGATGTAACACCCATAACAAACGCGCCGCCACCAGTACTCTGTTCATCATCTTCGATTGTTCCATTATTGTTACTATCGATAAATCCGAAATTACCGTCCAAGATGGTGAGATTGCCGCCATACATTTTAAATCCGTATGAGGCACCGGCACCTGGCAAAGGATTATCTGCAGTAACTTCAGCATCGTTTCCAAGGAATGTACCATCTTCTATGGTGACATCACCGCCTTCAACAAGTATGCCGTTTCCCTGAGCAGCTGAATATGTGCCGTTATAAATATTGACGGTGCCGCCCACTATTTGCACAGCGTGGCCGCCCGTTCTGGGGACATAGAAATACCAGTTACTTCCACCACCATTTACTGAAATATAATCAACAGTACTATAAGAAGCTTCATATTGCCACCAATTCAAACTTCTATTCCAATAACTATAAGTCTCCGAGCCGATAGTAGTTACTGTTAAAATATCTTCTTCGCTTTGATTATTTTTATCTCCTAAATTTATCTCAGATTGCAGATTATCTGAAGAGACATAAACACCCCCGCCGACACTATTCTTAATCTCACCGGCGCGAATATTTACAGATATTTGATCTTCACCCTCTATTCTGACAGCGTAGCTCTTGATTTTAAATGATGAGTAGGCATTTTTGAAAGCCTCTGATATGCTATCAGAGCTACTAATACCACCCGTGATATTACCAGCCACAACTTTATTGCCGTCAATTATACTGCAATCTAACCCGCTGTTATCACCTTCCCCCAAATCATCATTCTGCACACCCGTGTGGGTAACATTTAATGTGCCCTGAGAGTCAAGCGAACCGCCGCGGATATATACACCGTTATATCTATTTAACTTCTGGGTGCCGTCAGTACTGCCCAATGCCCAGGTACAAGCCCCATCAATTTCAGACACAACGTCGAGCGTTGAATTTGAATCTACTTTTAGCGTGCCGCCATTCAGATAGACCGCGGTGCCGCGCGTTGTTTCAATATGGGTAGTGCCTGTACCCCCAATGTTAAGATCTCCCGAATAGACGACAAAGCCAAAGCCGTCTGACTCTATTTCAGTACCATAATCGACTGATCCGTCAGTATTTTCGCCGTTAACAGTAGTTGTGTTTAAATTAACCGTACCACCATTAGTGTATATTACGGTACTTGACAGTTCGGAACTGCCTTCTCCGCTATCTGATAGCATTTTTACATTACAATTGAACTCGCCCTCAATATTTATTGTGCCGCCGGTTATTTCGCCGCCGGTTATTGTGCCGCGGGAAGAGAGAATACCAGTTGAATTGGAACCGGTTATATATAGTTTTGTCGTTCCGCTACAAGATATATCGCCACCCTCGGAAGAAATGCCAAAGTTATAAGTATAACCATTCTGTTGATTGTTATTGAATTCAATTGTTGTATTATTTGTTTCAACTTTCGCACCACTTCTTGCCGAAATGCCAGTTACTCCTGAGCCAAAAATATTGAGCTCTGCACTATTCGAAATAGTAAGCGTTCCGCTTGATATATCTATTACGGACTTATTGGCACCCTGAGAGACATTATTCCCTGTCGCTGACGCATCCTTTGTGAATGTTGCGGTGCCAATCTCCATTACGCCGTTGGTTACGCTGATAGTGTTGCCGAGTTCGGAATAGAAATTGCCGTTGGTTATGCGGAGATCGGCATCCCCGGTGCGGGTGGAGCCGGTGAAATCGCAATTTACGCACACGCCGTTGCCATAGGCGTAGAAAGAGATTGCGCTGGAGCTGTCTACCGACATATATCCGCTATTGGCATTTATGCAGTAGGTGTTTTCTTTGCCAAAATAGGAATAATAGGTTCCGCCGCGCACGTATATATTGCCGCCCGTAGCCTCTATGGCCGCATAGGGGTTATTGGCCGCAACGGTTCCTTTTACATTGTTATAAACATAAACCGTGGCAAGGTATATGTTGCTATTTTCTGAATCTGAAATAGTTTGCTCTTCACCATCTACATCTATATATCTATTAGTCAACTGCTTGTTTACATAAACAGGCCTACCGGCGTAAGTGTATCCGGCGTTGCTTGAATTTTCATTTTTGAGCTGTACATAATACTGGTAATAGTAATTAGCGCTGTTGTTTGAAGCCGCGATTGCGGTATTCTGAACGCTGTCTCCCTCAACGGTGAAATACAAGTATGTATCGCCCTGCATTATTGTACTATTGTAATTGTCGCCAATTGCCGACGAAAAAAACATATTGCCGTTTACGGTATGGCACCATTCTATTTCTGTTTGCGTTGAGTCGACGCGGGGAATAATTATTGGCAGGGTGGCTTTAACATTCTCATCTGTAAGTTGATAAGAATAACCATCTTGTTCATTGACTGTACGATCATAGTACTGCACGCTGAGCGTGTTATTGGAGTCAATGCTTGCCCCTGCGCCCGTTGCGCTATCCGTTGAACTATAATACTCGTTATAAGCGTTTTCGCCATTTCTCGCATTGCTGCTGCGGGGGCCGCTTTCAAAAATGCCCGCAGCAACGGTTATTGTACCCTCATCGCCCACACGCAGAACGGAACCGACGGGGTTATATAAACTGCCGCCGCCCTTGCTGTCTATAATGGTGAGCGTAATGCCGTCATCCACATTCAAAAGGGGGTCGCGGTTGTTACGCTGAATCTCGTGGCCGTTTAAATCGATTGTGAGGTCGGTGCGCACATCGTTTATGTCGCCCGCTATAATGAGGGGATTATCCACATCATCGCCGATCTGGATATTGGAATAGCCGTTTTCGATTGCGTCGAAGAATTCGTCAACAGACTTTACCACAAGGGTATCGGTGAGGATATATTCATAGTCACCCTGATAGTCGCCGTCGGATTCAAGCTCAGCAGAATATCTGCCCAGCGTAAGCGAGGCAGTGAACATTGTGAGTATGAACAGCGACATGAATATATAAAGCAAAGCTCTGCGCGTTTTGGCTTTCATATTCAGTTACCTCCCTGCGAAGGAGTTTGCGAAGCCTGCACAAATACAGCGTGCATGCGCAGGTAATATGAACGGCTTACCAGCGCGCTCATTTCTACAGTGCGCGATGTAACACTATCGGGAATTTTGCCGTCCGCATTAACCTCCCAGTCAAGATATGTGAACGGATTGGCTTGGATATAGGAAAGCGAAATGGTTCTGCCGCTATCAGACTGGCATTTGCCCGTGAAATAGGAATCAAATGTATATTTGTAACTTACATTCTCAATTACAGTGCTAG
The DNA here is from genome assembly GCA_018714165.1 of Candidatus Coproplasma excrementipullorum. Classification (GTDB taxonomy): domain Bacteria; phylum Bacillota; class Clostridia; order Christensenellales; family Borkfalkiaceae; genus Coproplasma; species Coproplasma excrementipullorum. The sequence goes on from DVNU01000035.1 coordinate 19,486, forward strand.
ATGTATTGCCGAAAGTTATGGGGTGAACGTAGTACCCGTCGCCTTCGTTGACCTGCGCAACGTGATAGAGGCTTACATCGTAGCCGCCCGCGTTATTATATGTGCACTTAACGCGCACGGTGGTGTCTTCGTATCCCTCTGTGCCGTCAGTTTTTAGCATGGCGGCGTCCTGTTCGAAGTGGTAGCCGAGGACTTTGGCGTATTCCACAGGGTTGTCGGTATCAACATCAGGCGTATTATCTTGATAGGTTCTGACAATTCTGTACTCCTGGTTGCTTGCGGGAGGGGTTGTTATCAGAACGTCCATATTATTGGCCACGCCGTCCGTTTGCTCTTTGCTATAATCTGTTTTTAATTTACCATCTTCATAAAGGCAAAGCGTGGTTGTATACGACCCGTCGTCGGGATCGGTAGCGCCTATTTGCCAGTGAATACTGCTGTCCACCTTTTCAACGAGGGTGAAAAAGACAACGTGCTCGCTTTCGGTTGCAATATTAGCCTCATACTGCATATAGGGCACGGATATATCGATTGTATAATAAATTTCTTCCCTTTCCAGGTCGAGGTAGAGCGCGGGCGCGGTTCCGCCGCGCTGGAAACCGATGTTATAGGGTATCGTCGCCGTTTCGGCGCTGATTGTTATGCTTACACCGTTGGGGTCGGTTGACCCATCAGCGGAAGTCTGGATTTTTACAGTGCCGCTTGCACTCAATTTTCCGTCGGTATTGGTCTTCGAAAGACCGCCGGTTACGCTCAAATTGCGGCTGATGTGCTCATAAACACTGCTGTCGGAAAAATCATCGGTGCTTAAAACGGTTGGATTTGTTTCATCTGTACCAAAATTATAATAGCTATCGCCGCGCTCGATATGGCCGTTGCTATCAGTTCCGCCATAATACAGCACGTCACCGAGCGTTATCTGCGGGGAATAGACTACGTTTGTAAGCGAAGTTTTCTGTCCGTTTTCAGTTGTTACCACCCTGTCCGTTCTCACCTGAATAGCGAGGTTATCTGCAAGATCGGCAGGAAGATACAAGCGTATATTGCCATCGAGGGCAACGGCGCTTATTACGTTATCACTGTCATAATTGCGCAAACTGAAGCGCACCGTTCGCGCTCCTGTGCCGGAGGCCGTTCCCTCCTCGATATAGTCGTTATTTATAAAGTTGAACGAGGAGATATTGTCTACGGTATATCCGCAATTAAAGTTTGCCACGTCGGTGGAGAGACTGCCCGACTGGGTGATTGAATAGCGCGAAAAAGTTACCCCCGTGAACAACATCGCCACGACGAGCAACCAGCAAAGATATGTGAATATGGGGTATTTTTTAGTCCTCGGATTCTTCATCTTTTTCTTTTCGCCTGTCAATCAGATCAGAAACAATGTCGGATATCAGCCAGATGAGCACGCCCGCCGCAATGACGACCAACAGCCCCGTGGGACTGCGGAAAAATTCCAGCACGCCGCCCGCTCCGCCGATGACGAGCACAACTTTGCCCACGATATTTTCAAGCGGGACTATATCCGACGCCGAATTTGCGGGGTAGTCGCCGCGAATGGTGTAAGTTGTACCGTTTACTGCCACCACGCGGTGGGTGATGTAGATATCGTCCTGCGCGTGATAAAAGGTGACCACGTCGCCGACGGCGTATTCGTCCTGAGCGCGGGTGATTACAAAGTCGCCCACTTCTATGTCGTCGTCGCCGCTGTCGTCGTCCATACTGCCCGTTACAACCTCCGCCCCGGCAAAGCCGAACACGGTGGGCATTTGGTTGCCAAAGGCGTACCGCTGGACGAGAACGTAGATGTTGTAAGCGCAGAGCGCCACGCACAGGGCGACGAGTACTCCGCGCAGAACGGCCGCGCAGATTTTCAGCGCTTTCATAAATCGCGCACCGCGGCGGTAAACTTGATATTCAAGGTATATGTGGCCTCGTTTATGCCCGCTTCGGTATCGGCGGCGTCGTTATGCCTCCACTCCCATTCGAGCACGAAAACCGAGTCGGACTCGGCCTCGATGGTCATTCCGTATGTAGAGAGCTCCTCGGCGGACAGCTTGCTCTCCGCGCCCTTGAGGCAGACGCCGTCGCGCCAGAGCGAATATGCCATATCGATGCCGTACTCGTTTATGCACGAAAATTCGAGCGAGAAATCGAGCGCGTCGGGGTTTTCGTTGCTGAGCGTAAAGGCATACGAGCCCGTCATTCCGGGCGCGACCTTTTCGGTGCCGAACCGTTCGTTGTAGAACACCGAAAGATTGCGGCTCTGCGACCAGTCGTCCACATCGTTGTATACGAACAGTTCGGGCGCGTAATTGTCCTTTGAGAGCTCTATGCAGTAGGCGCTTATCACGCCCGAAAGGGCCGTGAGCATCATTAAAATGATGAAAAGCAATGCCAGGATTGCCGCGGGGAAGCGCTTGAGCGTGGCCATATAGTCGTTGGACATGGCAATCACATTGTCGTTGCTGTCCAAAAAGCCCTTGCGCCTGCCGTTTTCGTAGAGATATACGTTCTCCTCTTCCTTCCAGAACTCGCCCTGGGTTTTGCCCTCCAGGTCGTACCAGACGTTTTTGCGTACCTTGCCGATTTTTTTGCCGTCGGCGTCGAGCACCTTCGCCCTGCCGGGCAGGCGCGCGGGTGCGGGAACGTAGAAGCCGCCGTACTCGTACCCCTTATACGGCCCCGATGCCTCGCCGCCGTCCGTCCCGCCGCCGCGGGCGGCATCCGTGCCGCCCGCGGCGGCGCTTTTGCCATAGAACGGCCCTGCGGGTATATGCTCCGCAGGCGGGTCGGGCTGATCTTCCAATATGTCGTTATCGGCTATCGCCGCGTCGGCCGCGGCCATATCCGCATAGCTGAACGCGTCAATCTTGGCCGAGAGCGAACTTTCGTGTTCCGCGCTCCAGTCGCGCGCGAGGTGCGCTTTGTCTGGCGCGGCGCCCGCGCGGCGCATCACCTCGCCTATGAGCGAGTACGCACTCTTTATGCGTTCGGCATTGCATATATTTATTTCCAGCGGACAGTCCGCATAGCGCAAAATCCGCGAATAATCGTTGTGCTGATACCTAGCTTTGGGATATTTTGAAGGCTTTAAGGCGAGGAAAAGTCGCACATATCCCCGCACCAACCGAATTTTTCCCAGCAAAACGGCGCCGAGGTAAAAAGCCTCGCCGTAGACGTCGACAGTGCAGGTTACGTGCAGCCCCTTATCGGGCGCGCTGTAACCCATGAACGCGTTTTTAACCGCATTGTAGCGCGAACGCGTTTTGTCGTCGGCGAGGGCAACCCTCTGCGCAAACACAATGTGACTTTGTGATTCAAACTCACCGGGCGTCTTTTGTCCGCCGGGCTGTAAATCGATTAAGTTTTTATCGTTGTCGTTATTCTTTTTCACGATAAAATTCCTGATAAGATTTTTTCACGAAAGCTTTATTGATAATAGGTGAAATGAACGCTTTGCGTTCGTGAAATGCCACTGAAGTGGCGTGAAATACGCCCTCAACCTGCGACATATTATTTTTGTAATCAATGGGCGCGTGAAATGCACACTATGTGTGCGTTAAGGTGAGAAGCGTTTTAAAAATAAATGCTCACCACAACGCAACTTTGAAAAAGTTGTATTTCACGCCGCCTTTGACGGGGCCGATTGAAATGAAGTGCTGAGGCGGCATTTCACGAATACCGCAGGTATTTATTTCACGCACCGAAGGTGCTTTTCACTATAAGTGCTTTTTACCGCCGCCATTAAAAAAACGGACGCAGGGCGCCCGTTGAATACACAAAATATAAATCGGGCGGTTTGTTGAGGTTGCCGCGCAATACGCGCGCGACAAAAAACTTTCTCCCCGCTCCGCTCCGCCACTGGGCGGAACAAGGGAAAATTGACTTTAAAAAAATTTTAAAGTTTCCTGTGCGGGCGCTTACCGCGCCCGCACGGTTGGATAATTTTTATGTAAAGTAATTAGGTAGTAGGCTGTTCGGAAGCCTGAACTGCGGTAACATCTACAGACACTGTAATAGACTCTAAGTTCTCACCAAGCCAAGTGTCAATAGCATCTTCAAGAGCACCAGAAGACTTCGATTCAGCATAGTGTGTCGTCCATGTAGCTGATACACTAATTGTTATATTAGTATTCGAGCTTGAATTAGCAGGTAAAGTATATACACCACCACTTTCAGTAACATTACCCGTGGTGACAACTTTTACTGTAATAGTCAATATCGCTCCCGGTGTTGTATAGGGGTCTTTACCTTCTATCTGTTCCTGCGAAGGAGTGCCGCTAACGCTACCCTCGGAATACGACATACCGCTACCCCAGCTTGAACCTGAAACGAGGTTATATGTAACAGTTCCTTGTGATATAGTAATTTTAGCGTCTACTTCACCGCTATTAGTAATAGTAACCATGTTTTTGCCACTTATAGTGTTTGTGACATCTGTTTTTGATGACCCGGCATAATCAGTCATTTTGGGTGATAACTTGCCAATATTAAGGTCGAAATTTTCTTCAATTTCTGACTCGCCTTGTTTAAATTCAACACCCCATTTAGCAACATTAACGGAAGCGACACCACTCTGTCCGCTCGTATACCTTGCAAAAGTAGTGCCAAGGAAGCAGCAGCTGATGAGGGTGAGAACGACCAACACCGCGAATAGCTTGGAAGCTATTCTACTTTTTTGTTTCATAGTTTTCAAATCTCCTCTTTATAATGATTTGTTTTTATCTTCACAACTGCATATGTGGCGTACAGTTGCTATTTTTAAAGTTACTCACAAATGTGCGTTAAGGTGAGAAGCGTTTTAAAAATAAATACTCACCACAACGCAACTTTGAAAAAGTTGTATTTCACGCCGCCTTTGGCGGGCCGATTGAAATGAGGTGCTGAGGCGGCATTTCACGAATACCGCAGGTATTCATTTCACGCACCGAAGGTGCCTTCCACTACTCTGCCTTATCGTCGCTCACCGGTTCGTCATACGCGGGTTCGGTGGGCGCGGGTTCAACTTCGGCCTCTATTTCAATCACCTCAGGCGGGGCGGATTGCCCGGCCGACGATGCGGGATCTGCCTGTTGCTGGTCGACAAGCGCGCGCAAACGGGCGATCTCCTCGTCCTTATCGGCGAGGGCCTTATCTGTCTGGGCCTGTTGTTTGACCTTGCGGTTGTACAGCGTTATGCGTATGGCGTCGTAGGCGATGAATGCAACGACGGGTATGCCGACGAATACGAGTATGCCGACGGGCGTCTGCAAAAACATTGCGAACGCGCCCACGCCGCCTATGCTGTAGACGCATCTGCCGACGACGTTGTCAACAGACACGGGATTGGGGTCGTTGGAGTTGTTCGCATCGCCGCGGGTGACAAATGTCAGCGGCGTTGTACCATCGGAGGAATAGTTGATACTTACTATGCGGTGGGTAATGTAAGATATGCCCTCGGAACCTTCGATATAATAGGTAATTATGTCGTCCTGCTTAAGCGATCTCTTCTCCTCATCGGAGAGGACGTCGATAAAGATTAAAGCACCTTCGGCGAAACTGTCGTCACGGTCGCCGTCCATCGAGCCGGTGGTTACGGCCAGTGGGGCTATGCCGAAGATATCGGGCGGGACGACGCCTCCGCCGCTGCCCTTGACTATGAGTACGATGTTTACGATAAGTATGGGCAGAAGTATGAGGGTTAAAAGCCCCATTATTACGGCGGAAACAATTCCGCCTTTGCTGAATTTGCGCGCCATTTTTAAATGAAAAACCTCTTATAACTCCGCTGTGATTCCGCGCGGCGCAAACGGCCATACCGCAACGCGGCAAAATGCAAACCCGATGTTCAGGGCCTTCGTATATATTTTATACAATTTCACGTACAAGTCAGTAATTAATGCGCGAAATGGCCGTTTTTTTGCGCGAAAAGTATTTTCGCCCCGACAAAAGCAATCATACAAAACGAAAACAACTAATTAAGAGTATGCGCACGCGCGCGTGCACACAGTGCCCGCGCCGCAACAAGCTTTTGCCGAATAAAAAATTGCGCACTTAAACCGAGACCATCTTGTGTTTTTTAAAACAAAAAACAGACAGTAACTGCAAGTTCCCGTCTGCAATTGCATAGTTTACAGAATTGCAGAACGAGGCAGGCAGTTAAGATAAAGTACACAATATTCAGATAAGAATTAAATAAAGCGATAACTCAAACGGCACCTGCGCCGCGGACAATAACCAGCCTTTCAGTCGGAAAAATTAGTCCAATACAGCAAGCGCTATTTGTTTATCGATTGTATTCTATCACGGCCGATTGGTTTTTGTCAACTCAATTAACTATTTAATTGTGTGAAAATTGTTTTATGCAACCAAATTTTTCCATTTAGTTGCAAAATTGAACGGTCAACAACGGACATTATGCCACCGAATATTATGTGCCCGCCGTGCCGCAAACGGCACGGCGGGCACATAATAGGCGTAAAAAATGACAAAAGTACTTACAATTTCATTTTCATCGGCATATATACTGAAGTTTAAGTATATTTATACTTGTAAATAATTATAATAAAGATTTTTGCACTTGTCAAGTACATAGTTCATTTTAGGTGTTAATATTATTTATATGGGACTTAACAACATCTTATACGACCTGCGCATTGAGCAGGGGCTGAGTCAGAAACAGTTGGCCGAGGCCATAGGCGTAAGCCAGTCGACGATAGCAAAGATAGAGGTCAACCGCAACGAGGCCACAGCCTCCACTGTGAGGAAGCTGGCAAAATATTTTCAGGTATCGGCCGATTATCTTCTGGGGCTGGAGGATGAATTCGGCACGGAAACGGCAGACGGGACTGAGCGTACCGCCGCGCCGGGTACGGATGAGCGCGAGCTTTTGAAACACTACCGCAGTCTGTCGCCGTCGTTCAAAAAGTTGGCCGTTCATACACTGAGGGCGTGGGCTGACGATTGCGCAGCAGACAAAAATTCTACCTGACGGAATCAGGCCACATATATAGTACAATCAATGGCAAAAAATTGAAGAGAGGCGCCGCGCGCAATTTAATTGCGCGCGGCGCCTTTTTAAGTTAGATATTTTTAAGTTGCGGACTGCCCGCCGCACAGATTATAACATCTCCAGCACTTCCGCGGCGTTGGTATCGGGCTTTACCTTGGGCATGACCGCGGCGATTTTGCCCTCCTCGTCGATGATGAACGTCGTGCGCACCACGCCCATGCTCACCTTGCCGTACAGCTTCTTTTCCTGCCATACACCGTAAGCCTGAATGGCCTGAAGATCCGGATCGGACAGCAAAATGAAGGGAAGATTATATTTTTCCGCAAATTTGGCATGCGAAGCAACGCTGTCCTTGCTGACGCCGATAATTACGGCATTTTTGGCCTTGAACGCGTCATATGCCGCGGCGAACGCGCATGCCTGGCGCGTACAGCCGGGAGTATTGTCCTTGGGGTAGAAGTACAGCACTACCTTTTTGCCATTAAAATCGGAGAGCGAAACCTCCCTCCCGTTGCCGTCCGTAAGCGTGAACTGCGGCGCCGCCATACCTTTTTCCAACATAAACTGCCTCCTGCATATATTTTAACTCATTATAGCACGCCGGGCCTGAAATATCAACCCCTGCACCCATATTAAACAAAAAACTGCGCCGCGGCGCAGTTTTTATGTGTGTATGCAAGCTGAGCGCGGGTACCGCGCGGAATTTTGAAAGTGCTTATGGATTGCGGAACATATAAAGAATACAGTAGAGATGGAATACATGTAATTCATTAATAATATAGCCCTGAAAAACGGCAAAGCCTAGCAGCGCCGCGCAAAGTGGTTTATATCTTCGTCAAAACGAAAAACGGCAGCCGCCCGCAACCCACAAGCCGGAACCACTTTTTTGCCCTATACAGAGCGCTTACAGCAGCTCCTGATATGATATTAATTTTTTCGCAACAAAAATGCAACAAAAATGCATTTACATTGATGTAAACCCCGCTTTACATAGGCTTTAAAAAAGGCGGCGACATTTCACGCCGCCGCCTGAAAAATTTTTATGCAACCAAAAATCAGCTGTAACCCAAAAATTCGCCGGTCGCACTGCACCTGATTACACCCGTATCCTCGATTTTCCAGTCATCGTTATTCTCCTTATATCTCATGCGACCCAGCCAGTACCCTTCCGCGCCGCCGGTAGACGCCTCGGCCGTTATGGTCGTGCCCATATCGAGGTCTGCCGTAGAATTTACGGCGGCAAGCGTCATCTGTGTATAATCGCTTGCGTAAGTGTCAGAATAATACAGCTCTACAACGACGGCCACTGTGGACATGAACAACGTAAAATCGTTCTTGGCGCGGGCATATACCTTGCCGTCACCCCCGCCGATGGTCAGCGAGAGAGTGGCAAACAGCCTGGGGGACACAGCCTCTTCCCCCTCTGTCTGTTGCTCTTCGGCACGCACCTGACCGTCCGCCAAAGTTATGCCGTATTCCGACGCAAAAAGCATGGCAAACGCACAGATGAGCATGCAGAGCAGGGTTGCCGTCGTTCTGAGCGCGGTAAATTTCTTCATAAGTTTTCCCTCCTGATTATTTTCTCTTAAATGATATGTCATTTAATGTAAATTTACAATAAAGTACCTTTTACAAAATCGTAAACTTTGCTTTACATTTTACTCCTCTGCGCGCCGTTTTGAGAGAGATTTTTTTGTTTGAACGGCAAAAAACACCGCAAACACAAACGAAATTATGCAGGACAAAAGGGCGAGAACAAAGTCTCCGATGTCAAACGAGGCAGTACTGACAGTGACATACGCCGTGTTATCGGTAAAGGCCGCGCAGCCGCAACGTATCGCGAAGATAAGAGCGACGACAAAGAAAACAAACGAGACAAAGGCGAGCACGGGCATAAACCGCCTGAAAGGAACATCTTCAACCTGCTCAACTCCGGTGGCACAGCTTTCAGCCTGCGCCTCTTCTGCGCTGTAAAATTCAGCTATGGATATACCGAAGTATTCGCATATGCCCTTTATGTTTTCAGCCTTTGGCATGATGATATTGGCTTCCCAATTATATATTGTCTGCCTGCTTACGCCAAGCGCTTCGCCAAGTTTTTCCTGACTTAAATGCCTGTCCTTTCTGAGAGCCGTAAGCCTTTTTCCTAATGTACCCATTCCTGTATCCCTTTTGTTCGCGTCTGTGCCACAACATAAACGGATTAAATTTTAAAATTCTTTAACATAATGTTATCATAAACCAATGCGCTTTGTCAAAAAGAAAGTACGCAAAATAACACAATTTTAGTGCGTTTCGCCACGCTTTTAAAGCAGAAAATTACGCCTATAGTATTTTCGTCATGAAATAAAAGGCAACCGCTTTTTGGCGGTTGCCTTTTACACTTCAGTTCTAAGCGTTATGCCGCAGGCACAACCTCTTCGGGCACTTCTTCAACTATTTCACCTTCGGGTTGTTCAGGTTCTGCGCCTTCCTCCGCGAGGTTATCAAAGGTTATAGAGTAATCGAAACTGCCGTCATCGCCGTAGGGAACGAATGTGAAACGCACCACATACTCGCCTTCGGCATATCCGAGCGCTTCGGCCGCCGCGGTGACCTCGCTCTTGCTGAAGGATACGGCGCAGATATCCTCAAGCTGAGTTATCGTAATGCCTTCGAGGACAATCTCCTCGCCGTTGACAATTATACTGACATATTCCGTGAACTCAACATCGCCGCGGTTGTAATAGCCGACGACGTAGTTCTCGCCCGACTCCTCAGTGAGGTCTTCCATTATAATGGTGCCGCTGGCTCCGTTCTGGCTCTGCAGACCGCAGGTAACACATTCGTAGTAATAAGTGCCGTCCTCGTTCTCACAAAGCATCCACTCGTGGTCTTTGGGTTCAATTATTACATTCTCGAACTCCTCGCCGCAGACAGGGCAATAATGCCGCTCTTCGCCCGGCTGTGTGCAGGTGGGATTTTTAATGATCTCATATGCATTCATGTGATAGGTATCTACGCGCTCATCATGTGCGCCATAGCTGTCGGTATAAATGCAAGTCCTTATGCAACCGCCGTCGAAGTCGTACGAGTATTCCTCCCTCGTCCAGTATTCGTTCTCAGTGCCCTTGTCATAGACATAATAATTAAGTTCGTCATACCAGTAATTATCGAAATAGCACACTCTTACAACTTCAACATGGCTGACATAACCGGGAATTACGGTATTTTCAGATTCTTCAACGGTCTTTACAAGCGCGCCTTCGGCATCGCAATAGTCCTTACGGATGTAGTAGCTTCCGCAGTCGGGACACTCATACATAGTAGTGGTTACATCATAGCCGTCCTCGGTGCCAGTGGTAACAGACTCGCTATAGTTGTGGCAGGAGAGCACACTGCCCGTCTTGAAGGTTATCTCATAGGCGCACTCGCCCGTCTGCCTGTCATAGCCGAACTGCCAGGTTTCGTAGCAGTAGGCAAGGCAACTGTCGCCTTCGGGCAGATAATAGCGTGCGTACCTTATGGAGAAAGCGCACTGTTCGGGATCGGTCACAGCGCAGGTGTATATCCAGGCGTAATTTGAGTAGCTGTAATAGTTGTCGCCTATATACTGGCCGCCCGTCAAAGCTCCCTCTATCCACACATCAACGTTCTCCTGATCGAATTCGCACATGACGTTGCCGAGATTGATATAAGCCTCCTGGCCGCAGGCACAGCCCATCAGCACCGCATATCCGCCACAGACGCTTCCGTACTGCGCGAGGTCGATTATCTGCTTTTCATAGGTGTAGTGATGGTTGACCCTTTCACTGTGACTCTCGCCGCAATCCCTGCAGGTATAGGTTATGGTAACTCCGTCCTCGCAGGACTGGGCGCCGTCTGCAAGCTTACCCACAACTTCGTAGTTATGCGAATCGTAAGTTTCGGTATAGGTGTAGAGGTCACTGCCCACATATGCGCCTTTGACGCTGACAACGATGGTGTAATACCATGTCTCGGTGCACGTTTCGGCATCCCTTACGGTGTAGTACGACCGGGAATATCTCAGGCCACACTGCTCGCAGGTGCGCACTTCTACGCGGACGAGGTTGCCGTTATCGTCGTAGTACTGATTGTTTGTGTGTACCATAGGGCAGACAGTGTTCAGTTCCACATTGAAATACTGTCCGCAGGCGCAACTGTAGACATACATATGTCCGCCGCAGGCGCCGTATTCGCCGAGGTCGTAGTCCTCACGAAGCTGACGTTCGTGCCCGAATATCTCGTAGCTTTCAACATAACCGCAGTCGGAGCAGGTGCTGACGATCCATACGCCGTCCTCACAGCTTTCTCCCTGCAGGGTATATTCCGTCATCATATTGTGTTCTACGCCGTGGCTGATGGTAGTATATTCGAAAACTACCTCCGAATCCCTTATATAACTTATATAAACAGTTTCGGTAAAGGCGCAGTTTTCGCCCTTATCGGAGCGCTCAACAAGCCTATGCCTTATGATTCCGCAGGTGCGGCACACCTCTACAGAGGAACCGTCCTCTGCATAACCTGTAAACTCCCAATCGCAGAAGTCCATAACATTTGTATAGTCCACATGCCCGCAAGCCGCGCAAACCTGCTCTTCCAGATAGGCTTCACCGCACATTCCATAGTCGGCGAGGGGCGTTTCAACCAGTTCATATAGGTGTTCGTAGGCGGTGTAGCTGTGCGAATATCCGCATACGGTACAATATTCGGTCACCTCAACGCCGTCCTCGCAAGTCTCGCCGAGAAGAGTATAATTGTACTCATAGGCGTGCTTTTCATACTGTTCAAGCGCACCCTTGCAATTTGCGAGTATGGTCTTTTCGCCGATGGTTATGTTGTATTCAATATAACTTGTAACCGTGCAACCTTCCTTTAAGGAATAGTGGTCGCTTATGATGTGCAGGCCGCAGTCGGGGCAGACAAACTCTATCCTTTCGCGCTCTATGCCGTCCTCACCGGTAATTGTGCTGTTCGTCTTCTCGAATTCACACACATATTCGCGGGGGAACTCCTTGTACTGCCCGCAGGGGCATTGCCGGATTTCAATATACCCGCCGCAGGCACCGTAGTCGGCAAAGTTGATGCGCTCTGAAGGCAAGACTTCGTGGTGATTGATATTATAAGTTTCCTCATATCCGCAGGCGCGGCAGATTACCGTGACCTCGACGCCGTCCTCGCAGGTCTGCCCCATTAACACGTAGCTGTATTCAAGGTCTGTGTGCTCTTCGCGAAGATCCCTTCTGTCAACGGTCAAGACCGTCTCACCGTTTACAATGTAGATAGTTGAAATTATGTTATAATAAGAACAGCTGTCCACATCTTCCCTGTCAACCTTTTCAAACTTTTGTGCATGGCAGACTACACATTCATACTGTGTATAACCGTCCTCGTTTACGCCAAGTTCGTTCCACGAGCACTTGTCTTCAACGAATACCTCTACAACCTCGCCGCATATCTCGCATACTTCAGCAAAGCCCCAGCCGTCGCAGAGACCATATTCTGAAAGGTTATATTCCACGTGCTCGGTATTGTGTCCCTTGCCTTCGGAATCATAATCGTCTCCGCAGACGGGGCAATAGGCATGAATTGTATAGCCGTCCTCGCACGTTTCACCCGTGAGTTCATACTCATATTCATACTGATGGTTGGAGTAGGACATATTCTGGCTGTACTCAAATACTTGCTCTCCTTCCGCATCATAGACCGTCATAAGCCCATAGACCGTATATTCGCATACCGACTTAACATCAGTGGCCATATCGGTGACATACTGCGTCCCGCAGTCCGGACAGGTGACATAGGTGACTGTATGCTCAAGCCCGTTTTCATCGGTATAAGTCTCGGTCTTATCGGGCTTGCCCATATCAACGGCACATCCGTATTCACCGCCGATAACCGAGTCTATCTCCCCGCAGTTATCGCAGACTCGTGCCGTAAAGTATGTGCCGCAATCAGACACATCTATATCTTTCTCATGTGTGTTCTGGTGATAGGTATATTCAGTGCGGCTGTGAACATCTTCAAGAATGACCTTGTCACCCATTATAAAGGTATAGGTAACATCGGTTATCTGTGTACAGCCGTCTGTAGTCATAAGAACGGAACCTATGGCCGTCATTCCGCAGTTGGGACAAACCGCCGTCTGGTGCATTGTGCCGTCCTCGTCCACCGTGGGCTCGCCTGCGGGAGCCATCTGGCACTGCGGAGCAAAGTTGGACATATCAAATTCCTTTACTTCGCCGCACTCGCAGGTGTAGTACACGCCGCTTCCTCCGCACATGCCGTAATCGGCAAAGTTTATCTCCACCCTGACAGTAAGTTCATGCAGACAGCCGCCTCCGCAGACGGAACAGGTGCCGTCCACCATAGTGTGGGGCTCTTTTTCAGATGCCGCACCGCAGACCGTACATACGTGCCAGTGCGAAGAACCGTCTGATTTATACTCTTCGGAATAGGTGTGAGGGAGCATCTCGATCCTGTCTATATAATAGGTATCGGAATACAATTCGCCGTTGTATATTACGCTTGCAATGTACTGTGCGCCGCCATAAGTTGTGCAGGTGGGCTGGGTTATGCGCGCGGTGACTTCAGCCTCCTCGCTGAAGGTATGCTCGGCGTTGTTTGCGCACGTGAATACCGCCGTGGCGGAAAGATGGTCTTCCGCCCACTGCCATTCAACCTTATAGTCGTGACCGGTTGCGGGCACTATATCGTCGGTATATTCGGCGCCGCAGACTGAGCACTTGTGCAGGGTATAGCCGTTCTCCTCGCAGGTGGGAGGTTCAACCGTGCTTTCATAGCTGTGCGTCAGCTGGGCTATGATCTCGGTATTTACAGCGCCGCAATTTTTACAGGCGTACTCGTTGTAGCCGGCAGCCTCACAGGTCGCCTCCCTGCTGTCGGTAAGTTCCCAGTCGTGACCCGTGGCCTTTAAAGTCTCCCTGTAGCTGTATCCGCAGCTTTCGCAGGCGTGCATAATAAAACCGTTCTCAACGCATGTTGCCGCAGTGACATTGTCTTTGTAGCTGTGGCCCGTTGCAGGCTGAATGTTTTCCTTAACGGTATCATGGCAACGCACGCATACCTTGAGGGTGTAACCTTCCGCCGTGCATGTGGGCGCAACAACAGTTTCAGTATAGCTGTGGCCGTAGAGTTCGCACCTCTCTGCGGGTCTCAGTCTGGTTACAGTGTAGTATGAGAAGTGGTTTGTTTCAAATGTTACATAGCCGTTGCTGTATGTTGCAGGAATAGAGGCGAGCTCGTCTTCGCTGATGTACCATATTGCAATGCTGTCTACATCCTCGCCCTCGGAGAGCGTATAGGGGATGGTTACAGTAACCTTTCCGTCGCCGAAGTTGGTGATTGCGCCGTCCGCACCCGTCATTGACAGATTGTAGACGGTACTGTCGCCCAGCTGGTTGAGCTGTTCTTCGGTAATTTTAAGGTTATCCAAGTCCTCCAGCTCGTCGGCTTTGAGAGCCTCGGCCGAGAGCTCAACTTCTCCGGCAGTTATTGAATCTGCCGCAGTCTCGTCAAAGGCTATTGCGGCGTTGGAGAGCTGAATTTCGGTATCCTTTATGTCGTCCGCAGTTATGTTGCCAGCGCTTGCAGACGCCGACGCGTCGATGACCGACTTCGTCGAACCGCAGCCGGCGTTGAGGCAGGTATATTTTATCTTTCCGCCCTCGCTGACACCTTCGTCCCAGCTGTGGTTGTCATTCGTTGCAATAGGTTCAGTGTACGACTCGCCGCAGTTGCAGACATATTCTTTTACGCCCTTGGTCGTGCAGGTCGCTTCTTTGACAATGCTTGCAATGTACTCGTGATGATAAACTGTATCTCCCTCCACCTTGTTATGGCAGTCATTACAGATATATACAAGCACGTATTTGCAGCCGGCGACCTGTCTTTCGGCAGGAGTGACACCTTCAATATCGTGGCCGTTTGCCGAACCTATCGTGTCTGTATACTCGTCATAGCACTTAGAGCACTGGTATGTCTCCGTGGCGGCGTGTTCGCAGTCGGCCGCGGTCTGACCAATCAACACATAGTTGTGTCCCGTGCCCGACTCTGTTAAACCGCACACCGAGCATTTGCGTCCGGTGGTGCAGGTGACTTCACCGTCCCACTCGTGTATTCCGGTTGCTTTAACCTGGCTATCCTGATAGCTGTCGCCGCAGTTTTTGCACTTATGCAGCGTATATCCGTTCGCTACGCATGTTGGCTCTACTACAGTGTCGATATACGAATGCCCATTGGCGGATATTGTCTCCGTTCTGGTTGCCGAACAGTTCTCCCTTTGACAAGTGTAAACTGTCTTGCCGTCCGCAACGCAGGAGGGCTTTGTGGTTACACCCTCGTCCCAGTCATGACCGAGGGGCTCGCCATATTCAAACACCGTCTCGCCCTTAGCGCCGCAGGAACAGGAGTTGTAATATGTGGCCGCCGCCGTGCAGGTCGCCGCGGTCGCAAGGTACTCCTCCGTTGCAACCTTCCGGTCGTATGTATGGGCTATTGGCTCGCCGTACTCAAACGTCTCCGTGCCCTTCGCGCCGCATTCGCAGAAATAGTAATAGGTCGCAGGCTTCGTGCAGGTCGCCGCGGTTGCAAGATACTCCTCGGTTGCAACCTGCTTGTCGTATGTATGGGCTACGGGCTCGCCGTACTCAAACGTCTCCGTGCCCTTCGCGCCGCATTCGCAGGAATAATAGTAAGTTGCAGGCTTCGTGCAGGTAGC
>DVNU01000036.1 GCA_018714165.1 Candidatus Coproplasma excrementipullorum
GATGACCTCGGCGCCGACAGCCTCGACATCGTGGAGATGCTCATGACGCTGGAGGACACCACAGGCAAGACCATTCCCGATGAAAAGGTTACCGAGATAAAGACTGTCGGCGACCTCGTCGATGTGCTCAACAGCTTATAATTCAAACAATAATCAGCCCGCGCGGCACGCGCGGGCTTTTTTCCTATGACTCTTCAGCAATTAAAATATGCAATCTGCATAGCGGAGGAGGGCAAAATTAACCTCGCCGCAAAAAAGCTCTTCATCTCCCAGCCCTCGCTCACCCAGGCCATACGCGAACTTGAGGACGATTTGGGCATAACAATCTTCACGCGCACAAACCGCGGCGTCGTGCTGACGGCCGAGGGCGAGGAATTTTTATCCTATGCCCGCCAGGTTGAAGAGCAGGTAGGGCTTTTAGAAGAAAAGTACAAGGGCGGCAAAAAGCGCCTGCGCACCTTCTGCGTGTCCTGCCAGCATTACTCGTTTGCCGTCCAGGCCTTCATCACGCTCATAAGGGGGAGCGGCGCCGATGAGTACGACTTCCGCCTGCGCGAAACGCAGACTTATGAAATTATAGAGGACGTCGCCTCGCTTAAGAGCCAGGTGGGCGTGCTCTATTTAAACGGCTTCAACGAAAGCGTTTTAAGCAAGGTCTTAAAGGAAAATGATTTACAGTTCACGCCGCTGTTTACGGCAAAGCCTCATGTGTTCATAGGCGCAAACAACCCGCTGGCAAAAAAGGGGAGCGTCACTCTGGAAGAGCTTGAACCCTACCCCTGCCTTACATTCGAGCAGGGTGAGCACAATTCCTTCTACTTTTCGGAGGAGATACAGCCTACGCACTACGCACCCAAGAACATTCGCGTGCGCGACAGGGCAACGCTCTTCAACTGCCTTGTCGGGCTTAACGGCTACACCATCTCCAGCGGCGTCATCGACGGCGAACTCAACTGGGAAAACATAATTGCCGTTCCGCTCGCCGTCAATGACTATATGCAGGTGGGTTACGTAACTCACAACAGGGCCGAGCTGTCGCCGCTGGCAAAGCAATATATCGACCTTCTTATAGCGCTCACGCGCGATATAAAGTAAAATACAGATTAAAGTTTAAGCGCGCCGCCCGATACGGGCGGCGCGCCTTTGCGCTTTAAACTATAATATTTATCAGTCTCTTGGGCACGAGTATGAATTTTTTAATTGGTTTGCCCTCGATGAGGGGAGCTACTTCTGGCAGGGCCCTTACTTTAGCTTCAATCTCGGCGGCAGCCATATCCGCTGGCAGCGAAATCTTGGCCTTTATCTTGCTGTTTACCTGCACTGCGTATTCAAATGTATCCTCGCCGCACTTGCTCTCGTTATATTCGGGCCATTTTTCGTAAGATATCGTGCCGCTGTGTCCCAGTACCTCGTTCCATATCTCCTCGGTGAGGAAGGGTATCACGGGGTTCAACAGCTTGCACAGACCCTCGGCGTATTCGCGGGGGAAGGGCTTGCCCTCGCCGATCTCCTTGTATACGGCGTTTATAAATATCATCATCTGGGATATGGCCGTGTTTACCTTTAAGGCCATATAGTCCTCGCCCACCTTCTTGACCGTCTGGTTATATATCTTTTCGAGCGCGGGGTTGGCCTCGTCCTTGATGGAGTTGCTCTCAAAGTACAGACGGTGAATGCGGTCTATGAACTTCTTTACACCCTCAATGTTGGCGGTGTTCCAGGGCTTGGTGTCGGCGACGGGGCCCATAAACATCTCGTACATTCTCAGAACGTCGGCGCCGTACTCGCGCACAACGTCGTTTGGATTGATCACGTTGCCCTTGGACTTGGACATCTTTTCGCCGTCCTCGCCCAGAATCATGCCCTGGTGGAAGAGCTTTTTGAAGGGTTCCTTACAGGGCACATAGCCTTTGTCGTAGAGGAAGTTGTTCCAGAATCGGGAGTACAACAGGTGCCCCACAAGGTGTTCCTTGCCGCCGCAGTAGAAGTCTACGGGCATCCAGTGTTTCAACAGCTCATAGTCTGCAAACTTCTCGTCGTTGTGGGGGTCGCAGTAGCGGAGGAAGTACCAGCTAGAACCTGCCGAACCGGGCATGGTGGTCGTCTCGCGCTTGCCCTTTTTGCCCTTGTAGGTTATGTTCACCCAGTCCTTGGCGTTTTCAAGGGGTGCATTACCGCCGTGCGCCTTGTAGTCGTCCATTTCGGGCAGAACGAGGGGCAGTTCGTCGTCGTCAAGGAAGGCAATCTCGCCGTCCTCAAGATGAACGACGGGCAGGGGCTCGCCCCAATATCTCTGGCGGGCGAAAATCCACTCGCGCAGTTTGTAAGAAACGCTCTTCTTGCCGCAGTGGTGCTCCTCCAGCCAGGCGGCCATTTTGTCTATGGCGTCCTGCTTGTTGAGCCCGTTCAAAAAGTCTGAATTGATGTGAGTGCCGTCCTGAGTCCAGGCCTCTTTGGTGATGTCTCCGCCCTCAAGCACCTGAACTATGGGCAGGTTGAACTTCTTTGCAAACTCGTAGTCGCGCGTGTCGTGCGCAGGGACGGCCATTATAGCGCCCGTGCCGTAGGAGGTCAAAACGTAGTCCGAAATCCATATGGGAATTTTGTTTCCGTTCACGGGATTGATTGCATACGCGCCCGTAAATGCGCCCGTCTTGTCCTTGTTGAGTTCGGTGCGCTCCATGTCGGACTTGCTCGCGCATACCTTTTTATATGCCTCAATCTCGTCCTTTCTGTCGGGCGTGGTTATTTTATCCACAAGCTTGTGCTCGGGCGCAAGCACGCAGTATGTGGCTCCGAACAGCGTGTCGCAACGGGTGGTGAATACCGTAAACTGCTCGTCCGTGCCGTCTACCCTGAAGTCGACGTTTGCGCCCACCGACTTGCCTATCCAGTTGCGCTGGGCAACTTTGGAGGATTCCGGCCAGTCCAGCTCATCAAGGCCTTCGAGCAGGCGTTCGGCATACTTGTTTATGTCGATGACCCACTGCTTCATATTTCTTCGCACAACGGGGTAGCCGCCGCGCTCGCTCTTGCCGTCTATAATCTCATCGTTGGCAAGCACTGTGCCCAGCTCTTCGCACCAGTTTACGGGCGTTTCAACGTAGCGCGCAAGTCCGGCCTCTGCCAGTTGTTTGAATATCCACTGCGTCCACTTGTAGTATGAGGGGTCGCAGGTCGACACCGTCTGCGTCCAGTCGTATGAAAGGCCGAGCATCTTTAGCTGTGATGTGAAGGTGGCGATGTTCTGCTGTGTGAATCCGCCGGGGTGGTGACCGGTATTTATCGCATACTGTTCGGCGGGCAGACCGAAGGAGTCGAACCCGATGGGGTGCAGAACGTTATATCCCTGCATGCGCTTCATTCGCGCAATGATGTCGGTTGCAGTGTATCCTTCGGGGTGTCCCACGTGCAGGCCTGCGCCCGAAGGGTAGGGGAACATATCGAGTACGTAGTATTTGGGCTTGGAAAAGTCGCGGAGGTCGGTGTGGAAAGTGCCGTTGTCCTCCCAGTATTCAGCCCATTTCTTTTCAACGTCGTTGAAGTTGGTATAAGCCATTATGTGCCGTCCTATAAAAAATTTCCCTTTAATTATACATTATAATGTTGTTGATTGGCAAATATTTTTAGTAAAAATAGGGGTCAAATTATTGACAAAATGCTTTAAAGAGAATAAGATATTAATATAAAAATAAATATCTCCGCACAGGGACAAGTACCCGCCCGTTAATTTTTTCAGAGAGCGCACCCAAGGCTGAAAGGCGCGCAAAATTTGAGGCAGAGGGAAACCACCCGCATAATGCGGAACTTTTAAAGAGCGGTCTTAACGGCAATTAAGGTGGAACCGCGCAAACTAGATTTTGCGTCCTTAAACTGATTTTTAATTAGTTTAAGGGCTTTTTTTATGGGAGATTTTACTATGAACGTAATTTTAAAGAACGGCGACGCACTCGCCGTAGAAGATGGCGCAACCTGCGCCAAGGCCGCCTCGGCCATTTCTGAAGGTCTCGCCCGCAATGCGGTTGCGGCCAAAGTAAACGGCGTTCTGTGCGACCTTTTGCACGTTTTAAATGAGGGCGACAAGCTCGAAATTGTTACATTGAAGGACAAGGAGGGACTGGAAGTTTACCGCCACACCTGCGCGCACGTGCTCGCCCAGGCCGTAAAAACCATCTTCCCCACCTGCAAGCTGGCAATCGGGCCCGTAATTGAAAACGGTTTCTATTACGACTTCGACTTCAACACGCCCATCACCCAGGACGATTTTGCAAAAATCGAGGCCGAAATGGCCAAGATAATCAAGGCAAATACTCCCATAACACGCTTCGAGCTTCCCCGCGAGGAGGCCATAAAGCTCATGTCGGACTACAAGGAAAAGTACAAGGTAGAGCTTATAAACGACCTTCCCGTAGACAGCGTAATTTCCTTCTATAAACAGGGCTCATTCACCGACCTCTGCCGCGGCCCCCATCTTCCCTCGACGGGCAAGATAAAGGCCTTTAAGCTCGTGTCCATCGCGGGCGCTTACTGGCGCGGCAACGAAAAGAACAAGATGCTCACCCGTATCTACGGTGTGGCCTTTGCCAAGAAGGACGAGATGCAGGCCTACTTCGATATGCTCGAAGAGGCCAAGAAGCGCGACCACATCAAGCTGGGAAAGGAACTCAAGCTCTTCGCGCTTCTCAACGAGGGCAAGGGATTCCCGTTCTTCCTTCCTAATGGTATGGTTTTAAAGAATATTCTTGCAGAATACTGGCGTGATCTGCACCGCAAGGAGGGCTATGTCGAAATACAGACGCCCATCATCCTTACGCGCACTCTGTGGGAAAATTCTGGCCACTGGGAGCACTACAAGGACAATATGTACACCACAAAGATAGACGGCGAGGACTGCGCCGTCAAGCCCATGAACTGCCCCGGCGGCATGCTGGTGTATAAGCTCTGGCCGCACAGCTATAAGGATCTGCCCATAAGAATGGGAGAGATGGGACTCGTCCACCGTCACGAAAAGAGCGGCCAGCTCCACGGCCTCTTCCGCGTGCGTTGCTTCACGCAGGACGACGCGCACATCTTTATGTTGCCCGAACAGATTACGGACGAGATAAAGGGTGTCGTCAGATTGACCGACAAAATCTACAAGCAGTTCGGGTTCAAGTATAAAGTAGAGCTCTCCACCCGTCCCGAAGACAGCATGGGAACGGAGGAGGAGTGGAACGCCGCAACCGACGCGCTCCGCGCTGCGCTCGACGAGCTCGGCCTCGAATATGAGATAAACGAAGGCGACGGGGCCTTCTACGGCCCCAAGATCGACTTCCACCTTCAGGACAGCATAGGCAGAACCTGGCAGTGCGGCACCATCCAGCTCGACTTCCAGATGCCACAGCGTTTCGAACTCGAATACACGGGCGAGGACGGCGCAAAGCATCGCCCCATAATGATCCACCGCGCCATCTACGGCTCGATGGAGAGGTTCATAGGCATACTAATCGAGCACTACGCTGGCAAGTTCCCCGTATGGCTTGCGCCCGTGCAGGTCAAAGTTCTCTCCATAACTGACAGAACAAAGGACTATGCCGAAAGCGTGTGCGCAATGCTCAAGGAGCGCGGAGTGCGCGCCGAGCTCGACACCCGCAACGAAAAGATCGGTTACAAGATACGCGAGGCCAAGCTTGAAAAGGTGCCCTACATTATCGTCGTCGGCGACAAGGAGGCAGAGGAAGGCACTGTAAACGTCAACAAGCGCGATGCCGAAGAGAAGTTCGATATGACAAAGGAAGCCTTTGCCGATCTTGTTATAAAAGAGGAAAAAGAAAAAATTGCATTCTGACGCAAAAACGTTTGACAAACTCAATTTAAAGCTGTATTATTGTTGAGTAAGTAAAGGCTATCCCTTTCGCCGTACCCGTAGGCGTAACGGCTAATAATGTTTAAAAGCTTTAAAAGAGTTTATTATGCATTGAATCGGGATAAGTTTGCTTATCCCGATTATTTTTTATCCGTTATGAGGAATATGGAAAGAAAAGATTTTTATCAGGTCAATCAGCAAATCAGGGACAGAGAGATTAGACTCATCGACTCCGAGGGCAACATGGTCGGCGTAATGCCCGCCATTCAGGCTCTGCGTCTTGCCGAGGACGCCGATCTCGATCTCGTCAAAATCTCTCCCAACGCCGTGCCTCCCGTATGCAAAATTATGGACTACTCCAAATTCAAGTACGAGCAGGCAAAAAAGGATAAGGAGAACCGCAAAAACCAGACTATAGTCGAACTCAAGGAGATAAGACTCTCCATGACCATCGATGTCGGCGACATTGCGGTCAAGACCAAACAGTGCCTCAAGTTCCTCGAACAGGGCAACAAGGTCAAAGTCTCCATCCGCATGAAGGGCCGCGAAAACGCGCGCTCTTACCAGGGCGTAAAGGTTATGGAGGACTTTTTTGCAGGCCTCAACGGCAAGGCTGTTCAGGACAAAAAGCCCACTGCCGAGGGCAGGTTCATAACAATGATGCTCTCGCCCGCAAAAAACTAAGCTTATAGGCGGCACACCCGCTTATTTCAATTATGTAAAATTTTCAGGAGGATAAATATATGCCCAAGCAGAAGTCGCACAGCGGTTCCAAAAAGCGTTTCTGGCTCACTTCCACCGGCAAGGTAAAGAGGCCTCACGGCGGCAAGAACCACAAAGCGGAAACTAAGAACAGAAAGAGAAAGAGAAATTTGCGTCAGAACACCCTCGTTTCGACGACGCAGGAATCTACCGTAAAGAGTATGATTCCCTATAAGGCATAAAGGAGGATAAATTCAATGCGTATCAAAAGGTCTGTTAATGCATTAAAGAAGCGCAGAAAGATTATGCGCCTTGCAAAAGGCTACTTCGGCAATAAATCCAAGTCATATAGGATCGCCAGGGAAGCCGTAATGAAGTCCCTCAACTATGCCTACATCGGCAGAAAGCTGAGAAAGCGCGATATGCGCTCCCTGTGGATTGCGCGCATCAACGCCGCCGCAAGACTCAACGGACTTTCATATTCCAAGTTCATGCACGGCCTCAAGGCCGCGGGCATCAACCTCAACCGCAAGGTTCTGGCTGACCTCGCCGTCAACGACGCCGCAGCATTCGCCGCCCTTGCTGAAAAGGCAAAGGCAGCCGTTTAATCGCATTTTTTACGGGGTAGTTGACTTTTTGGCAGCTACCCTTTAAAACGTATATGATTATCACTTCGCGCGCAAATCCGCTCATAAAAAAATTCGCCTCGCTTTCAGATAAAAAGTTCAGGCGGCAATACGGCGAATACCTCGTCGAGGGAGTAAAGCCCGTCCGCGAATGTATCGCGGCGGGTGGAGAGGTTGTAAACATTCTCTGCACGCCCCGCCTTGAGGGCGCTTTCGAGGGCGCAACCGTCGTATCTGAGGACGTTTTTAAGTCTGTTTCTGCCGAGAAGACGCCCCAGGGCGCGATAGCCTGCGTAAAGCTCCCCCTAAATGCCGTCCGTCCGCCAAAGGGGCCCTGTCTGCTGTTGGACAGGCTTCAGGATCCCGGCAACGTCGGCACTATAATCCGCACGGCCAACGCCGCGGGATATGAGGATATCTATTTAATCGACTGCGCCGACCCGTTCTCTCCCAAGGCCGTGCGCGCCAGCATGAGCGGTATTTTCTTCGTCAATGCAATGTGTTGCACGCTTGAGGAGGCCCTTCAGGCGCTCGGCTCCGTGCCGCTCATCACCGCAGATATGGACGGGCGAAATATCTTCGATTTTGCTCCGCCAAAAAATTTCTGCCTGTGCATAGGCAACGAGGGGCGGGGCGTCAGCCGCGAGGTGACAGAGAAAAGTTCATATACGGTAAGCATACCCATGCGCGCAACTTGCGAAAGTTTAAACGCCGCAATCTCTGCGGCCATAGCTATGTACGCGCTTAAAAATAAGATATAAGAGGTGCAATAAATGTCAGGACATTCAAAATGGCACAATATAGCCGCTAAAAAGAGCAAGACGGACGCCGCCCGCGGCGCCGTGTTCACAAAGATAGGCAGGGAACTCGCCGTTGCGGCCAAGGGCAATCCCAATCCCGAAACCAACTCCAAGCTTGCCGACGTAATCGCAAAGGCCAAGGCCGCGAATATGCCCAACGACAACATTAAGCGTTCAATCGCCAGGGCTGCGGGCGAACTTTCGGGCAAGGACTATAAGGAACTCACATACGAGGGCTACGGCGTTGCAGGTTCGGCCGTAATCATCAAGACGCTTACCGACAATGTAAACCGCACGTCGGGCGACATTTCGTCTACGATGTCAAAGTGCGGCGGTCAGATGGGCAAGCCCGGTTGCGTAAGCTACCAGTTCGACAACAAGGGCGTCATAGTTATTGAAAAGACTGTCGCCCTCGAGGAGGACACTATGATGGAGTACTGCTTAGAGGCCGAGGCAGAGGACTTCGTCTCCGAAGATGATGTCTACGAAGTCTACACCACCCCCGAAGCTTTCTCCTCGGTGCGCAAATACTTCGAGGACAAGGGCGTAACCTTCCTTGAGGCCGAAGTTAAAATGGTTCCCCAGAATACAATAACTCTCCCTGCAGACAAGCAGGCTACCTTTATCAAAATGATTGATAAGCTCGAAGAACTCGACGACGTTCAGAACGTCTACCACAATGTAGAGCTTCCCGAAGAGGACGAAGAGGAATAATTTTACCACTTTAATAGGCAGCATATGGCCGCGGCGCGTTTCCAACGCGCCGCGGCTTTTTTTGATATTTGCACTGTATTGTGCCAGGCAGATATATTAAAATCCTATCTGCTAAAATCTCTGCCAGGTTATAAGACTTGCAATTGGACTAGTTTGATGATATAATTTAACATAAGAAAGTTTTTCTCAATTACAATGGCAGATTTTATTGACATAATGATAAAATCCCAAAGGGATGAAGACATATGAAAAGAATGATACTAAAAACCATTTTAACATTGGTAAGTGGTTTAGTTGTGATGGTTTTAATAGTAGGGTGTAATGGTTCATGCCTGGACGGGTGTATGGTTGCGTGTGGGTTTCCTCTTGAGGAAGAATATCTGCCTGAATTTGAAAGTGACCTGTACAGATATGCAGTAAGGACAAGTGATGACGGTGAAGAGATATGCTACATTGTAGGTTTAACCGAATCAGGGCAAGGTCAGACAGAACTGATATTTCCCGAATACATAGACGGCAAACAAGTGTATGGTATAGGTTATCATTTGAATCCTCCCGGTGCGCCAGTTTGGTATACTGAGTATAGAGGGTCTTTTGAAAGTAAAAATTTACAAAAACTGTATATTCCGTACAATATGGACGATGTCGAGTGGGGTAAATATAATATAGAAGAGTGGGCCATGTGGTGCCCTAATGCTTACACAGTTATATGGAAAAGCTTAAAATTTCAGTGTATCTCCTGGCAAAAAGGGTATATAGTGGGGTATAATTTGTTACCTGAACTTTTAGACGGTGAAGACCTAGTAGGAATTCTTGCAAATGTATCGTATATGTATAACTATGAAAACGCGCAAGATGACGGGTATTACTGGGTAGATAGCTATGATAGTAATTTAATAAGTTTTACACCGCCTGAACCGAAAAGAGAAGGATATTCCTTTGGCGGCTGGTACAAAGAACCGGAGTGCATAAATGTGTGGAACTTTGAAGCTGATAAAACAGGCAAAGAAATACAATTGCAATCATCTGATCCTGAAGATTATGATGTGAATGATATAACTTTCCTCTATGCGAAGTGGATAAAAAATTAATTTAAAATGAATAACGCGGCGCGCCTTTGCGCAAAGTATTATTACAAGCGGCAACGCTTTGAAAATAGTTTGTTCGTCAAGGCGTTGTTGCGGTTTGGCGGATAAACGCGGGGATTATTCCTTCAACGGAATAATCCCCTATGTTTTATGGAACGTATTTTTTTGTGCGCACGTAAATAAAATAATGTATGCTGACCAAAAAGCGCATAATACTTTTGATAATAATGGCGGCCGTGCTTATCGTTGCGCCTGTATTGGCCATATTTTCGTCCCGAACGCCTGCGGGTGAAGGTCAACAGATGCGCGTTTTAACGCTGTGGCAGATAGATTCCTTCGAGGGCGGAAAGGGCTCGCGAGCCAAATATCTGCAGGATATTGCCGACCAATATTTTGAAGATGCGCACCTCTATGTGAGGGTAACGGCTCTTTCGGCCGACGCCGCCCGCGCAAATCTTTCAGATGGCAATATTCCCGATATGATTTCCTACGGCGCCGGGTTCTACGGGCTGGAAAGTTATTTAAATGATAATTGCGATTGCATAAACTGGTGCCGCGGCGCCTATGTGCTGATAACCCTTGGCGGCGAGCCAGATTTTTCGTCGGTTACGCCGCAAAATACGGTGATAAATGCGGGCAAGGATAATCTCGCTTCGGCCTGTGCACTGTTTGAGGGGTTAAACGGCGCGGATGTGGCCGCTCCGACATCAGCATACGTAAGCCTTATAGGCGGCAAATACAAATATCTTTTGGGAACCCAGCGCGATATTTACCGCCTCACCACGCGCGGCGAAAGCTTTTCGGTAAAGGTTATAACCTCTTTCAATGATCTGTACCAGAACATAAGTATTCTCTGTGGCGGCGAGGATTATAATTATTGCAGACAGTTTATTTTCTACCTGTTGCAGACATCGGAAGGGGTGGTGAGTCTCGGCCTCATTTCGGATAAAACCAATCATACAGGCGCAATGCGTCAATTGCAGGCGGCAACCTTTGAATATACACTTAATAGTTTTATCGGGCGCGACTATTATGACAAGCTGACTTCGGCCGTCGAAAGATGGGATATAAATTCTTTGAAAAATTTATTAAAGTGATTGAAAAAGAGCGCAAAAAATGTTATCATATATAAGTGGAGAATTGGGCGCTTATTTCAGGCGCGATCAAATTTTTGCAAAGGTAATCTTCGATGAAAATTTCACCTTTGCCGAACACACTACATACGGCCTCGGCGGAAGGGCTCGCGGCGCATTTTACCCGCGCAACTTGCCCGAAGCGCGCGCCGTCTACGACCGCCTGACGGAGGAGGGGGAAAACTTTGTCGTCCTCGCGCAGGGCTCCAACATCCTGGCCGCAGACGGTGGCTACGATGGATACGTAATCTGCACAAAAAAATTGCAGGGCATTGCGCGGATAAATTCAAACACAATCTTCTGTTTATCGGGTACGCCCGTCGGGCGCATTCTGCAATACTGCAGACTCAACGGCCTGGGCGGGCTGGAATACCTTGCGGGAATCCCTGCAAGCATAGGCGGCATAGCCTGTATGAACGGCGGTGCGGGAGGGGTTTACATAAATTCCAACGTGCTCTCGGTAAAACTTTATAATGGAAAAGATTACAATTTATCCAACAAAAATTGCAATTATGGCTATAAACATAGTACTATGCGTGATATAAATAGTCTGATTTTTGGGGTATTTTTGTCGGTATTGACCGATTTGCCATCGAATGTGGCTTCCCGCATAGAACAAAATCTTCGGCGCAGGTCATCGCTGCCCGCCGGTAGAAGTTGCGGCTGCGTATTCAAAAATCCTGTAGATAAAACGACGGGGGGAAGAGTTTCTGCAGGAGCTATAATAGAGGAGTGCGGCCTCAAGGGTTTTGGCTCCGAACGCGCATTTGTCTCTCCGCAACACTGCAATTTTATCATAAACAGGGGTGCCACGGCTCGCGAGGTGTGCAATCTTATAGAAAAAGTCAAGGCTTTGGTTGAACGGCGGTGCGCAATCACTCTTGAAGAAGAGGTTGTGTATATCGGCAATTTCGACTGATTTTTGCATACGGCTTGTGTGGTAATAATTGTGTAAGCAATGACGCATATGCGCACCAAATGGTGTATGTAAGTGCCCGATTTTACATATAATTACGTTTTTACGAACTACTATGTCACACATAATTGGAGAAAATAATGAAATTAACGGCTGATTATCATACTCATACGCCCTATTCGCACGGCAAAAATACAGTGCTTGAAAATACTATGGCGGCAAAAAAGCTTGGGCTTAAAGAAATTGCGATAACTGACCACGGCTTCAATCATCTTTTGTTCGGGCTCAAGCGCAAGCGCCTGCCAGACTTACGCGCCGAGGTAGAGGAGGCCAAAAAACTGACGGGGCTCAACATCCTTATGGGAATGGAGAGCAATTTAATCTCTCTCGACGGAGAGACTGATATGAAGGAGAGCGATTTGCCCGCCTTCGACATCTATCTTATGGGAATACACGAGGTGTTGCGCTATTCGGGCATCGGCGACGCCTATAATATAATGTTCAGAAATTATGTCGCATACAAACTGGGTAAACGTCCGCCCGAAAAGGTGGTGCAGAACACTACGCGCGCCTACGTCAATGCCGTAAAAAATAATCCGATCGACATTCTCACGCACATCAATTACAAGTGCTGTTGCGATTTAATGGAGGTTGCCAAGGTCTGTGCGGATTACGGCACCTACATTGAAATCAACACAAAAAAGAGGCACGTCTCTGCCGAGGAGCTCAATTTAATGGCTTCCACGGGAGTGCGCTTTGTCATTGACTCCGATGCTCATTCTGCCGACAGAGTGGGTGATACGGCTATAGCCGAACAGCTTTTGGCCGAGGCCGACGTGCCCCTCGACCGCATTGACAATATCGACGGCCGCCTGCCAAAATTCAGGTTTGCCGAATACAAGCAAAAACACTGCTGATAATTCTTTCTCCTGATTGTGGCTGAAGGCAGGCGGGTTCACTAAAATTTTGCATTTAAATTATCATAAAAATGGCTAATTTCACCGAGGAAATCAAAAACGAAATAATGGATAACGGCCTGGACGGTGAGCTTTGCAAACTCGCATTCCTTTCGGCGTTTATCCGCACGAGCGGCAGCATTATTTCCAAAAGCGGCAATTTCGGTTTTGAAATTGTCACCGAAAACGAGCGCACGGCTGAATTTTTGTGCGATATGCTTCAGCACGATTTTTCAATCCCGCTCGATCGTGCCGGCGTGGAGTTTGATAAGTTCACAGGCAGGGACAAGCTGACTTTTGCCTGCGTTGACGAGGGAACGGCCGATTTTCTCGTGCGCCTTAAAATTTTGAAAAAAAGTGCAGACGGCTTTTCTCTCGTCTTCGGCATCGACGACGGGCTGGTGGAGGACGACGATTGCGTGGCGGCCTATCTGAAGGGCGCGTTTGTCGGCGGGGGTAGTTGCACTTTGCCCGACGAGAACAGCTACAGCCGCACGGGCTATCATTTTGAAGTCGTCTTTTCAAACAAGATTACGGCCGGTGATTTCTGTGACCTTCTGTGTTCGCTCGATGTGCTGGCTAAGCTTGTCGCGCGCAAGGACAGCGCGGTGGTATACGTAAAGAGCAAGGAGGTCATTTCCGATCTTTTAAACTCTATGGGTGCCGAAAAGTGCCTCGAAAAGCTCAATCGCCTCGTTGAGCTCAAGGACATAACCAACAATGTCAATCGCGCCAGCAACTGTGCCACTTACAACATAGACAAGACTGTTACCGCCTCGGTTGCGCAGATCGGCGCCATTGAGACCATCCGCCAGACCATAGGCCTGAAAAATCTCTCGCCCATTCTCTTCGAGGTGGCGGAAGCGCGCCTGGCCGATCCCAATGCCTCTATGCAGCAGCTTGCCGACAGGCTTGGCATCACCAAGAGCTGTTTAAACCATCGCCTGAGAAAAATTTCGGACATAGCCAACCAACTTTCGTAAAACTTTAAGGAAAAATATGACAGATTTTGTACATTTGCACTTGCACACCGAATATTCCCTGCTGGACGGCGCCTGCAAGATAGACAATTTAATCAGCTATTGCAAAAAGAACGGCGTTGACACCGTATGTATCACCGACCACGGCAATATGTACGGCACCCTGCACTTTGCCGAAAAGGCGGCCATTGCGGGCATAAAATACATAATCGGCTGTGAATTTTACGTCGATAAGGATATGAACGACAAGACGGGCAGATCGTTCGACCATCTCATTTTGCTCGCAAAGAACAAGGCCGGCTATAAGAACCTCGTCCAGCTAGACTCCATGGCCTTTGTCGACGGCTTTCATTATAAACCCAGGATAGATTATAAGGTGCTCAAAGAGCATTCCGAGGGCGTAATCTGTCTCTCCGCCTGCCTTGCGGGCGGCATACCCAAAAAACTGCTCGACGGCGACGAACAGGGAGCGGAGGAGCTTGCGCTCTACCTGAAGGATATCTTCGGCGAGGATTTTTATATCGAGATACAGGATCACGGAATTCCCGAAGAAAAGCGCGTTCTTCCCATGCTTGTCGCCCTTGCAAAGAAGATAGGCGTTGAAATTGTGGCCACAAACGACGTGCACTACATAACCAAGGCCGAGGCCGAGATGCAGGATGTGTTGATGTGCATCCAGATGAAAAAGACGCTCGACGACCCCAAACGCATGAAGTTTGACACGCAGGAGTTCTACTTCAAGACGGGCGACGAAATGGCGCAACTCTTTTCTGCCTATCCTCAAGCCATTGCAAATACGCGTGCGATCGCCGATAAGGTGACCGAGCCCGCCTTCAATCTCGACAAGAAGGGCTATCCCGTCCGCGATACCTCCCTCATTCCCGGCTATACCCCGCCCGACGGTTCCACCCCGCCCGAATACCTCAGAAAACTGACGGCCGATGGCCTCAAGCGCCGCTACGGCGAAGTTACCAAGCGCGAACTCGACCGCGCCGAATACGAACTGGGCGTCATCATCGGCATGGGCTTTGCCGAATATTATCTCATCGTCTGGGACTTCATCAACTGGTCAAAGGCGCACGGCATACCCGTTGGCCCCGGCCGAGGTTCGGGCGTAAGCTCGATTGTCGCCTACGCCATTGGTATAACCGACGTAGAGCCCCTTCAGTACGACCTGCTCTTTGAGCGGTTCCTCAACCCCGACCGCGTGTCCATGCCCGATTTCGATATCGACTTCTGCACGGACAGGCGCAGTGAGACCATAGAGTACGTTCGCCGTAAATATCACCCCGAAAACGTCTGCCAGATTGTCACTTTCGGCACGATGGCGGCCAAAAACTCCATAAAGGATGTCGGTCGCGTGTTGCGCGTGCCCTATTCCGAGACAGACAGGCTTACAAAGATTATGGACGGCAAGACCTCCATAGGCGACCTTCTGGGCCGCAGGATAGAGGGGGCGAGGGCGGCCTACGAGGCCGAAACCGACCCCGACAAAAAGGCTGAAGCGGAGGGTAAGCTCAACGATTTAAAGGCCGCGCGCAACGCCGAGTTCTGTGAAATTTACGAAACTGACGCAACACTCCGCCGTGTAATCGACATGGCCATGCAGATAGAGGGTATGCCCCGCCAGACCGGCATGCATGCTGCGGGTGTAGTCATCTGCCGCAAGAAGATTGCAGACAACGTTCCCCTGTCGCGCAACGGCGAGGACATAACCACGCAGTTTGTTGCCAAGGAGATAGAGGCGCTGGGAATGCTCAAGATGGACTTTCTGGCGCTCGTCACCCTGACGGATATAAAAAAATGCAAGGATTACATCCTTGAAAATCACAATTTCGAGGTTGATTTCAATAAAATAGGTTATAAGGACGAAGGCGCGTATTCTCTGATCTCAGAGGGTGATACCGACGGCGTGTTCCAGCTCGAAGCGGGGGGCATGAAAAAGTTCATGCGCCAGCTCAAGCCCGACTGTCTTGAAGACCTGATAGCGGGCGTATCGCTCTACCGTCCCGGACCCATGCGCTTTATCGACAGCTTCTGCAACCGCAAGCACGGCATTGAAGCCATAACTTACGACTGCCCCGAAGAGGAGAAGATTTTAAAGGTCACTTACGGCATACCCGTCTACCAGGAACAGGTAATGCAGATCTTCCAGTATCTGGCGGGCTTCTCGCTCGGCGAGGCCGACCTCGTCCGTCGTGCCATGGGCAAGAAGGACAAAAAGACGCTGATGGCGCAGAAGGAGAAGTTTATCAACGGCGGCATAAGCGACACAAACGGCTCCACCATAGTGGGGTGCGTAAAGAACGGTATCTCGGCCGAAGTTGCCGCAAAGATCTTCGCCGACATGGAGGGCTTCGCGTCCTACGCATTCAACAAATCGCACGCCGCGGCATATGCGACGCTGGCCTACCAGACGGCCTGGCTCAAGAAATATTACTGCAAGGAATTCATCTGCGCACTTCTGAATAACCGCCTCAATAAGATAGAGGAGATTACTAAATATGTCCTCTATCTCAAGGACAAGGGCATAAAGGTGCTTCCGCCCGACATAAACAAGTCCAAGACGGTCTTTTCCGTTCAGGACGGCGGCGTGCGCTTTGGTCTCTCCGCGCTCAAGGGCACAGGCCAGGGCGCGATAGACGAAGTAATCGCCGAGCGCGAAAAGAACGGCGAGTTCAAGGACTTTCCCGACTTTGTACTGCGCTGTGCGCCCTTCGTCAACAAGCGCATAATCGAAGGCCTCATTCTTGCCGGTGCGTTCGATTATATGGGCATAGCCCGTTCGAGGCTCTTTGCCGTGTACGATGACGTCTACTCGCGCGCAACGGGCATAAGCAAACAGAAGAGCGGCGCACAGATGTCCCTTTTCGGCGAGTTTATCGAGGAGGAAAAGCTCGAAGTCGAGTACCCCGACATTCCCGAATACGAGGTCATGGAAAAACTGTCCAAGGAAAAACAGGTGCTTGGCGTGTACGTAAGCGGCCACCCCTTCGACAAGTATAAGGCCGCGTTCAAGGACAAGAATTTCAACTGCTCCATGCTCGAATATGTCGAGGACGAGGACGGCAACCGTACCTATCCGCAGGTTGAACAGGGTATGCAGGTGGAGATGGGCGGCATAATTTCGGCTTACCGCCGCACAACTACCAAGCGCACGGGCGCAATAATGGCCTTTATCACGGTGGAAGATGTGTACGGTTCTGTCGAATGCGTGGCCTTCCCCGCAATTTTTGAACGTGTAAAGGCGGCTATCGCCAACGATAAGATTGT
Organism: Candidatus Coproplasma excrementipullorum; assembly: GCA_018714165.1. Classification (GTDB taxonomy): domain Bacteria; phylum Bacillota; class Clostridia; order Christensenellales; family Borkfalkiaceae; genus Coproplasma; species Coproplasma excrementipullorum. Next base: position 17,034 of record DVNU01000036.1, read on the forward strand.
CACCGTAAAGGGCAAGCTCGATCTCGACGGCGGCAAGGAGCCTTCGATAATCCTCGACGATTTGCAGGAATTTGACGTCGAGGCGTACGAGGGTAAGAGCGGCGTCAGGAAAGTTGCTCCCGCGGGGGGCAGACAGCCCGTTTTGTGGCTCAATGCCAGTGCGCTTTCAGACGACGATTTTGACGAGCTTGTATCTATGCTCGCCAACTACGAGGGCAAAACGACGTGCGCAATTGTCAGGGGCGGAAAAAAATACAGGTTGCCCACGGGGGTAAATTACTGCCGCGGGCTTCTTGCCGAGTTGTCTGCTTTCATATTCGAAAAAGATATCAAATATGTCGAATAAAAATATTTATAAAAAAGGTTGTAAATTAAAATTTTATCTGTTATAATATAAAACGGAAATGATGAAAACACGTTGCGGCAAAGGGGGCATACGGTTATAACCGTGCGCAATGTAATTTTTCGGAGGAATGGATTATGAAGAGGATAGGCTTGCTTACTAGCGGCGGCGATGCTCCCGGCATGAATGCCTGCATAAGGGCGGTAGTGCGCACTGCGCTCTATTACGGTATGGAAGTCTACGGCATCGAGCGCGGCTATCAGGGGCTTATCGACGATGAAATGGTATCGATGGAGATGCGCTCCGTCTCTGACATCGTCCAGAGAGGCGGCACTAAACTGCGCACTGCCAGATGCCTTGAGATGCTTACCAAAGAGGGCCAGAAAAAGGCGGTCAAAACGCTTGAAGCACGCGGAATAGAGGGTCTCGTCGTCATCGGCGGCGACGGCTCGTTCAGGGGTGCAAAGTGCCTTTCCGAGGAGTACGGCATACCCACCATCGGCATACCGGGCACAATAGACAACGACCTAGAATATACCGATTACACACTCGGTTTTGATACTGCCGTAAATACATGTATCGACGTTATAAACAAACTGCGCGACACGATGACCTCGCACGAGCGCATCTCCGTCGTCGAAGTTATGGGCAGGCGTTGCGGCGATATCGCGCTGTACGCCGGCATAGCTTCGGGCGCAGAAATTATCGTCGTTCCCGAAGTCGTGTTCGACCTTGACGATATAGTAATGCGAATAAACCGTTCGCGCGCCAACGGCAAGCACTCCAATATAGTCGTTGTGGCCGAAGGCGTCTGCACGGCAGAAGAATTTGCAAAACAGCTTCAGTCGGTTACAACTTATTCGGTAAGGCCCACTACGATAGGCCATATCCAGCGCGGCGGTTCGCCCTCCATGGCGGACAGAATGTTGGCCGCACAGTTCGGCAACAAGGCCGTAAGGCTGTTGAATGACGGAATCGGCAATCGCGTAGTTGGCATACACAAAAACGAAATTATCGATATGGATATAATTGAAGCGGTAAGCATGAAGAAGAAGTTCAACTATGAACTCTATGAAACCCTTCAGATGATTTCAATGTAACTACCAAAGCCGCTTTAACCAAAGCGGCTTAAATTATGTCCGCAAATATTTTTCATAAGGGAGACGACGCTATTAATGATTCTTACAGTAAGTTTAAGCCCTTGCATAGACGTCAACATCGAGGTTGACTCGCTCTCCGTGGGAATGTCTCACAAAATTATCAGCAAACGCATATTTTATACGGGCAAGAGCATAAATGTTTCGATGGGGCTAGCAAGGCTGGGTGTCCAGACTTTCGTCACGGGTTTTATGTATGAGGACAACGGCAGGCTGTTCGAACAGGAACTGCACCGCGAGGGAATAAACTATAAATTTGTATGGAGTCAGGGCAGAGTGCGCGAAAACTATAAATTTGTAGACCACAAATCCATGCTCACCGAATTTGACGATGTTTCGCCGGAAATCACCGCGCAAAAGCAGGATGACCTCATAAAGCTCGTATCCGAATTTGCCCCAAGCTGCGAGGCGGTATTTGTCGCCGGCGGGCTGGCAAAAGGTATGTCGGCGGATTTCTACAAAAAAATTCTTGCCGCCGTGCCCCGTGGCGTAAAAAAGGTGGTGGACAGTGAAGGGGACAGATTGCGCTATGCTTTGGAGTGTGGAGTCGACCTTGTAAAGCCCAATGTGGAGGAACTTCAGCGCACTCTCGGCATACATGTAAAGAACCGTGCCACGGCTCTGGAAGGGGCCAGGCAGCTGGTGGCGATGGGCGCAAAAAATGTGCTTCTTTCCCTAGGCAAGGAGGGAGCCATAATAACCGACGGCAAAAAGAGTTATTACTGTAAGTCCAACAATGTGGCAATGAATTCTACGGTCGGTGCTGGCGACGCGATGGTCGCGGCGGCAATGACGGCGCTGGTGCGCGGTGCGGACAATGCAGAGGTTTTAAAATGCGGAGTCGCTGCGGGTACGGCGGCCGTAATCACGCCCGACACCATATCTTTCCGCAGAGATAAGTATGAAGAAATATTTTCTTCGCTTTTTGTCAAAGAAATTTAATCGTAACTCTTGATTTTTATGTTATTTTTGTATATAATCATAAGTAGGAAATAGGAGGAAGAAATTATGTGGAATGAAAATGCGCCTTTGGAACTTTTGAAGGATCTGCCCACGGTACTTAACGAGGCCAATCTTGCCCGTCTGCAGCAGGTCATCGATTACGACAAATTTATCAACAGCTCGGAATGCGGCTACGACCTCTGCGGTCAGTATGCGCCCTTCTGCGAAGGTTGTGACAAAACCGTTCAGTATCCCTGCGCCGTATCATACGTCAAGATGAAGCAGGCTGAAGGAATGGACATCAAGATCCAGAGCGAAGTAGAGGAAGTGCTCAGCGAAGCCCCCGTGGAAACATGCGAATGTGCGGAACAGCCCGCAGAAGAGGCTTGTGAGTGTACAGAACAGTCTTGTGAGTGCCAGGAAACCTGCGAATGCGAAGAAAATTGCGAGTGCCAGGAAGCTCCCGCTGAAGAAGCAGTGGAAGAACAGCCTCCCAAAAAGCTTATCCGCATTGCCATCGCAAGGCGCAGAGTATAAATTGTTGTATAATCTACATATTACCGCTGTAAGGCGCGCCTATTGGGTGCGCTTTATAGCGGTGATTTCATTTTACGGCGCACGGCATTACGCGTGCCCGCATTGAGAACGTTTCGCTACGCGGGCGGTATATAATTTCAGGTTTATTTTTTTACTTTTTTTATCAAAAATGAATTGACAAGTACACTCAATTAAAATATAATATTCAGGTAATGTGTTTGCGCTGCTATGGCTCAGCAGGTAGAGCACGTCCTTGGTAAGGACGAGGTCACCGGTTCAAATCCGGTTAGCAGCTCCAGCGCCGAGGCAAGGCGTTTTTTGCAATAAGGCAACCCCAACGGGTTGCCTTACTTCTTTTAACGCCTGTCTTAAATATAGCGGGGCGGCCGTGAGGCCGCCCCGCTGATAATTATATAACAACTGTCTGTAATACTATGAAAGACGCAATATAGATGACCGCAAAAATCAATCCTGCAACCGAAAACGCGCACGAGCGGTACCGCCTGCGCCTTGCGAGCCCTGCACCGCACAGCCCGACGACGGCGGCAGATACGGGGATGAAGATGTAGAATAGGGTCTTCAGACCCGCGCCGCTCAGAAGTGAATTATGTATAACAGCGTTCCCGCGCGCTCCGACGAGGCTGTTGCGCCCACGGGCAGGTACAGTATCAGCACGCCAAAACAACAGGGCAACAGCGTCGCGCCCGACAGTACACACGCGGCCATCCCGAATTTATCTGCCGGCAATCCCTTTTTAAGTGCCTTATCACTATATTGCGTTTGGTCGTAAGGCTGCTTACAATCAAGCGGGGCGCAATAATTTGCGCCCCGCTTTGTCTGCAGGCTATTGCACGCTGTCGGCTGTATTGCACTGTCTGACAAAACAGAACGCAAAAAGCAGGCATGAGGCGATTGCCGAAATAAATTCGGTTACCCAAAAAGCGTTCCAGACGCCTGTAGCGCCATAAGGCAGAGACAGTACGAGAGCAATGGGTATTATTGCTACATAACGCATAAGTGAAATGATGAGTGATGGCATCCCCTTGCCCAATCCTTCAAATAGCCCGCTGATGACAACCGACAAAGCAGATACTATAAAGCCGGCGCTTATTATGCGCAGTGCTTGTGCGCCTGCCGCTGTTGTCTGTTCGTTCTGCGTAAATAAGCCCATCAGTTGCGAAGGAATGGCCAGGCAGAGCAGTGTGCCTACGGCCATCACGCCCAAACTGAGCAAAAGCGTTACTTTAAAAATCTTAATTACTCTGTCCCGTCGCCCCGCGCCCATATTGTAGCCGGCCAGCGGACGTATTCCCTGAACGATTCCGCTGACGGTAAAATATATGAACGTCTGCAATTTGTAATATGCGCCGAGTATCAGGACATTGGCTTCGGCATAGGTCGAGAGTATGGCGTTGAGCGCGGTTATCATAAAGGAGGGGAGAGCAAGGTTAAGGGATGCCGGAATACCAACCAAGTACAGCCTGCGGCAAATTTTCTCGCCGCAATTCCTTTCAATTGCAAATCTTACTGGGATTTTAATTTTCAAAAATACGGCTATGTAGCTTAAAAGCGAAACAGTCTGTCCGATGCCTGTTGCAAGTGCGGCCCCGAAAACTCCCATAGCAGGAATAAATCCAGCACCTGAAATGAACAGCGGGTCAAGAATAATATTTACAACTGCGCCGATAGCCATGCAGAACATAGTAGTTTTCATTCTGCCTGTTGCCTGCAGAATTTTTTCAAGCGCCATGCTTGCGGTGAGCATGGGCGAAAAGGCTATAACCGTATAAAAATACTCCAATCCGTAGTCTATTACGGGTCGGCTTTGGGTAAAAAGTGCTAAAAATGGCTGAATGAGCGCGGCGCAAAGCGCGGCAAGCACTACTCCGTGAGCTATAGATAAAATCAGTCCGAGTGCCGCCGAGCGGTTAGCGGCTTTATAATTTCCCGCGCCGAGAAAAAATGCTACGGCGGCATTTATCCCCACGCCGAATCCTATTCCGACGGCGTTGGTCATATTTTGTAAGGGGAATACCAGCGAAAGAGCGGTCATTGCGTCCTCGCTCACGCGTGCGACAAAGAAACTGTCCACGATATTGTAGAGCGAGTTTACAAGCATAGATATCACCATCGGCAACGACATCTTCAGCACCAGCGGCAATACAGGTTTTTCTTTCATGAATGCCTGATCCATTTAATACCTCCGTGGACATAAAATATGCCACACAGCACTGCTGTGTGGCGAAAAGAAGATTGATCTTTGAAAAATCCACAAAAATTTTCGAAAAATATAATATCAGTTAAATGACAGCCTGTCAACCTATATTGGAGAGTAATTTGTGTATGCGGGCATAAAATTGAAGAAAACATAAGGCGGGCGTTCTTTACATCAGAGCGCCCGCCTTATTGTTTGTGAAAAATAAACAGTTACAGCTTGTTAGCCTTTATAAATCTTTTCAGACATTCGCACTGCTTTCCGTCCTTGTCGTAGCCCGTGTCGTTGCACAGCTTACATTTATATTTGGGGACGAAGTCGTCCTCAGAAAGGCCCAGCTCGACCAGCCTTTTGTTGCTCTTTTCCTTGAGCGCGGCTATGCGGCGGGAGAGTTCTTTGGCCGAGTTCTCGTCGTTTACCTCTGCAAACGCCAGCTTTATCGAGAGCGAATTGAGCTGTTTTCTCGCGTCGGCATAGACTTCGTCCTTCATTGCCTTGGCCAGTGCCTTGTCGGCGCGCGCTTTTGCGGCGGCGCGCAGGTCGTAGTAGTGTTGCTCTATAATAGCCTTGTCGCTCCCGCCGGCGGAGATGGGGGCGTGTTCTGTAAGCTGGTTGAGTCGGCTTAGCCCCTCGGCCTTCCACGAGGAGAGTACTGCGTTCATATAGGCTATGGGGTTGCTTTTGCCCTGCGAGGCGTCCGCCGCGGCAAAAAGCATATCGTCGGAAAACTCCCATTCGCGCCAGCGTTTCAGGCATTGCCTGTCGTGTTCTATTATCTTTCGCGACAGTCCGCACCTGTTGAGCAGTCCTTTGAGCAGTTTATCGTCGGCCGCAGTCTTTTCCAGCTTTTCGGTGACGGCGCTCTGCGTAATCGTGCCCTCTTCGTAGAGCGAGATGATATAGTCGTTCATTCTCTCGAACGAATTTCTGCCCTGCATAAAGCAGTAGTCGGCGATGAGCACAAGCGTGTCGGGTTCAAACCCGTAGTCGCGCCACACGCTTATGTAGTTATCTACATAGGGGGTGGGGTTCTGCATATATACACCGAGTGATTTTGCCACTTCGCCCGCGCACGAATAGAGTGAGTTGCGCTCCTTGCAGTAGTTTTCTATCTCCACTGGGTCGAACTTTCTGTTTTTGTATAACTCGTCAAGAGCGGCATCAATTCTCTGGGTGTTTTTGGCCTTGAAATGGCGTGCCGCGCAGATTATGGCCTCGTCCGTAAAGCCAAATTCCTTAGTCCACTTTTCGTAGAGCGCGTTGTCGTCCACGTCGGGACTGCGGGCTATGCCGAGCGCAGAAAATATTTTGATGAGGGCGGGTGTGGACGATGTGTAGGAGGAGAGCTTTTCTTCCACCTTTTTGGCGGTTGTTGCGCCCTCTTCGGCAAAGCTCTTTGCCACCTTTTTTATGTAGGCCAGCTTTATATCGTTGCCCTTCAGGTTGACGCAGTAATTTATGATCATCAGCAGGGCATTCTGTTCAAAGGAATACTCGTCGAGAATATAATAGTATTCCATAAACTCGTTGGTAGAAACCATCCTGCCCGTGATTATCGACTGCACGGCCGAGGCGAACGAGGCATATTTTTCTGGCTTGAGTTTTTTTGGCGAACCGTAGATGTTTTCGGCGTCGAGAATTCTCACCTCGAAGGGCGAACGCGAGGTTACGCTCACCAGCTCGAACTCCTCAAGGTAGTCGAAACAGTTCTTGAGGTCGTCCTCGCTCATCTCAAGTTTCTTTGCGCAGTCCTCGGCGGTGTAATTGGCCTTGCCGCTCTGGCTCAGGTACAGGGCATAGAGATACACCTTGACGGCCTGCGCGTCCAGCACGGGCATATACTTGGTTATAAATTTGTTTTCTACCGCCGTGCTGCCCTTTGCAGTCAGCTCGTCCGCAAGCGAAATAAAAGCCATATGTAAAACTCCCGCTCAACGCTTGATTTATTGATTAAAAAGGGCTATAATACTTATCAGGATATTTTTGCCCGCGTCGGGTAAACATTATTATAACCCGACAGACGCTAAATTGCAATAATATTTGAGCAATTAAGTTGCGAAAATGACCGCTTGCGGCTTCGCGTCGCAAAACAGGAGAATATTTTGCCTACAATTTTAACGCCCAGTTCCCTTTGGAAAAACTTTGACGGCAGTCTGCCTCTTATGGATGTGACAATAGATGTTGAGTCGCGCGACGGAGTTACTTATGAATACGTAAAGTTCCTCGGCCGCGACACGGGGGACGGCAGGGTAATCATACGCGGCATATTTGCCCGCTTGCAGGAAAATCCCTCGCAGGACGGCATACTCATCATTCCCGACAGCCGGGAAACGGTCGACGAGGGACTCCTGGAGCTCTTCGTCAGAAACGGCTATTCGGCTCTGATGGTCGATATCCGCGGCGAGTGGGAGGGGACGGAAAATAACACCGTCTATCCCCAGTCGGTTTCTTATGCCAATTATATAAAAGCCGGAAGGCACCTTGATTATGTGGATGAGAGCGCGGATAAGACCTCGTGGTATGAATGGGTGGCCGTCGGCTTGTATGCCCGCAAGTACCTTGTTCAGCGGCTTGAGTGTGACAAGGTGGGCGTCGTCGGCATACGCGATGGCGGAGAAGTGGCCTGGAAACTGGCGTTTGCCGGTGATTTTTCGTGCGCGGTACCCGTCTGTGCGGGCGGCTGGCGCGCCTACAGGGGCTACAGCAAGTTCGGCGGGGAAGAACCTGCTTTTGACGAGGAACGGCACCGCTTTATTGCCGCCATCGATTCGCAGTCCTATGCTCCCTATGTAAAGTGCCCCGTGCTCATGCTCTGCTCCACCAACGACCCCGCATTCGACTATGACAGGGCATACGACACCTTTTCGCGCATAAATCCCGACTTTATAGACGACAGCGTGATAGCCTATTCAATAAAGAGCAATGCCTGTATCGGAACAAAGAGCGTCAAGGATATGTTCATGTTCTTCGACAAGCACGTAAAGGATAGGCAGGTGTTCATATCCAAGCCTGCGGAACTTGCCGTGGGAATGGATGAGGATTCCAACCTCACGGCCAAGGTTATTACAGACGATTCGGGAGAGATAAGCCAGGTCGGCGTATTTATGGCGGAGGACTGCAAAAATCCCACCATGCGCGACTGGATGTGTGCCCGACCCAAAGCTTCGGAGGAGGGAAACAGGGAGTTCTTTCTGGACATATACGAAAAGACGAACATTCTCTTTGCCATCTGCTATGTAACATACACCAACGGCTTCACCGTATGGTCTAAAATCACCGTCAAGCGCCTGAGCGGTACGTTCAGGAACAGCCGCCCCGTCAGCAGAGTGATGTATTCGGCGCGCAACGGCTCGGATTGCTTTTCTCTTGCAGACAGCGCAAGTTACTCAATTGCAAAGACCTTTTTCGTCAGCGAGGAGTTCTTCCCCAAAGTGGTTGACTGCGGCGAGGGGCTCAGGGGAATATATTCGCCCTGCGGACTTTCGACCTTCCGCCTCAACAGCCCGCGATTTGCATCCTCGCAGGACAGCGCGCTGGGCATAGACGTATATGCCGCGACAGACTGCACCATGGATTTTGTTATGACAAGCATGTCCGACGGAGAGGAGTATATCGCCCGTGTAGCACTTGCAGGCGGGATCTGGCAGAACGAGGTGCTCGAAAGCAAACTGTTCAAGAGCGTCGGCGGCAAATCGCTTGCAGATTTTACTGTCGGGCTGATGTTCACAATAAGATGCTCCTCGGAATATGCTGTTAATAACGTTATGTGGCTGTAAGGATGGAATCGTTTCCCATATCGATAGGTAAAAGAAGATCGGGCCGCGCTGCGGGCGTGGCTATAAACATAATACTCGTCGTCCTCATTGTCATCATCCTGGCTGAAATTGTATTTTTTTCGCGGTTCAGGCGCTTTTACGTTGTGGGCGAGTCGATGTATCCCACTCTCATCGGTGCCGAGCGCACTGTGAGCGGAAGGATACGTTCCGGCGGAGACTATGTATATGCGGATACGCAGGCACAGCCTCAGCGGGGCGACATAGTCGTCATCACCACCGAGGACGGCGACGGACAGATGACTACCATAATCAAGCGCGTCATTGCCTTCGGCGGGGAGACCGTCGAGCTTGAAGGCGGCGTGCTCTTTATAAACGGCGAGGAGATAGCCGAACCGTACATTAATACCGATTATAACGACCCTGACTATATAAATAACAATTACGGGCCTGTGACTGTCGAGGAGGAGTGCATCTTTGTCCTGGGCGACAACAGGAATGCCAGCAACGACAGCCGCGGCGAATACGGCTTTATCCCCGCAGGCGACGTCGTGGGAGTCGTGGAGGAGTGGTCGCTCGATGTGCGCTGGCTGGTTACGCCCGTGTGTACTTTTTTTGATTTCACTCTGC